>CAZMZZ010000068.1:0-2037 GCA_964571215.1 uncultured Gammaproteobacteria bacterium | reverse complement strand
TCAACAATCTCTTTCGCAGATACGTCAAGAAGCCTATGATCAAAGGCTTTCAACCTAATTCTTATACTCTGATTCTGCACAATTTTCCTTTTTTAACAAATTCAAAACTACAACATCTTATGTTCTAGAAATCTAGAATAGAAATACCTCAAAAAAACGCCCCTTCTAACGAAATTTAGCTATCTAAAGCCCTACGAACAAAAAAGTGCGCAAATTCTAGTTTTGTGGCATGAAAGTGTCAACTAGAAATCTCTAAAAACTGCAATTTATAAGGGAATTTTAGAAAAAATAAATTACTCGTTTTTACTTATAATTGCATCTGCAACATTAGGAGGTACTTCAGAATATTTGAGGGGTTCCATTGTAAAAGTGGCTCTACCTTGAGTAGCTGACCGAAGATCCGTTGCATAACCAAACATTTCAGCTAACGGAACTTCTCCAGAAATAACCTTTCCAGAAGGACCGTCTTCCATTGCTCCTACAACTCCTCTTCTTCGATTTAGATCTCCAACAACATCACCCATGTAGTTCTCTGGTGTAACTACCTCTAAGGACATAATAGGTTCTAATAAAACAGGACTAGCTTTTAGAGCCCCTTCTTTGAAAGCCATCGAACCTGCAACCTTAAAAGCAATCTCACTAGAATCTACATCATGAAAAGAGCCATCGTATAAAGTTACTTTTACATCTACTAAAGGGTATCCAGCAATAACTCCTGCTTCCATTTGTTCTTGGCAACCCTTGTCAACTGCAGGGATAAATTCTTTAGGAATGGCTCCACCTACAATCTTGTTCTCAAACTCATAGTTTTCTTCTTCTGAGTCAAGAGGTTCCATTCTAATAAATACATGACCATACTGACCCCTTCCTCCTGACTGTCTTACAAATTTAGCTTCTTGTTCTATCTTTTTCTTTATTGTTTCTCTATAAGCAACCTGTGGTTTCCCCATATTTGCTTCCACACTAAACTCTCTTTTCATTCTATCGACTAAAACATCTAGGTGTAATTCACCCATTCCAGATATTATGGTCTGACCAGATTCTTCATCTGTTCTCATTTTAAATGAAGGATCTTCTTGAGCTAACCTTCCTAGAGCTATACCCATCTTTTCTTGGTCTTCTTTGGTTTTGGGTTCTACTGCTACCGATATTACAGGCTCTGGGAAATTCATTTCTTCCAAAACTATTTGGTTTTTTTCATCGCATAAAGTTTCTCCTGTTACGGCTTGTTTGAGGCCGATTACAGCGCAAATGTCTCCTGCTCTTACTTCATCGATTTCTTTTCTATTATTTGAATGCATTTGCAACATTCGTCCTATGCGTTCCTTTTTTCCTTTCATAGGTAAATAAACGGAGTCTCCAGAGTTTAAAGTCCCAGAATAGACTCTCACAAAAGTCAAAGAACCTACATACGGATCTGTAGCAATTTTGAAGGCTAAGCCTGAAAAAGGCTCTGAATCATCAGCTTTTCTAGATCCTTCTGTTCCATTGTCATCCAGGATTCCAGTGACAGGCTTAACTTGATTGGGTGCAGGTAAAAAATCTATTACGGCATCCAGCATCGTCTGAACACCTTTATTCTTAAAAGCTGAACCGCATAAAGTTACAACAATTTCTGATTCTAGAGTTCTCTGTCTTAATCCAGACTTAATATCTTCTTCTGAAAGATCACCGGTCTCTAAATATTTATCCATTAAAGGTTCATTAGCTTCAGCAGCTGATTCGAGCATATTTTCACGCCATTCCTGGACTAAAGATGATAGGTCTTCTGGTATATCTTCTAAAGAAAAAGTTGTTCCAAGATCTTCTTCTTTCCAATATACAGCTTTCATTTTAATAAGATCTATTACACCTTTAAAATCTTCTTCAGATCCTATAGGTAGTTGGATAGGAACAGGGCTAGCTCCCAATCTATTTTTTATTTGATCTACAACTCTTAAGAAATCTGCTCCAGCCCTATCCATTTTATTAACAAATGCTAATCTAGGGACTTGATAACGATTAGCTTGCCTCCAAACAGTTTCAGACTGTGGTTCA
>CAZMZZ010000067.1:0-3100 GCA_964571215.1 uncultured Gammaproteobacteria bacterium | reverse complement strand
TGGTGAAGTAATGGCTATAGGAAGAACTTTTCAAGAGTCTATACAAAAAGCTATACGAGGATTAGAAACAGATCGTAACGGATTTGATGAAATACTAAATTCTGAGACTGAAGATAGATCTTCTCTCAAACAAAAACTATCTCTGCCAACCCCTGACAGACTCTGGTACATAGCAGATGCATTAAGAGCAGGTTTTTCTCAAGAAGAAATAGCTTCCATATCTAAAATAGATCCTTGGTATATATTTCAGATATCTGACTTGATTAAAGAAGAGAATATTTTAAAAGATCTTTCTATAGATCAAGTGGATTATGACAAGATGCTTTTATTAAAAAGGAAGGGGTTCTCAGATAAAAGAATCGCTGATTTACTAAAGAAATCAGAAGAAGAAATAAGAATTAAAAGAAAAGAGCTTAAGATTAAACCTGTTTTTAAGAGAGTTGATACTTGTGCAGCTGAGTTTGAATCTTCAACAGCTTATATGTATTCAACTTATGAAGAGGAATGTGAAGCTAACCCTTCTAAATCAAGGAAGGTGATGGTTCTTGGTGGAGGTCCAAACAGAATAGGTCAAGGGATAGAGTTTGATTATTGTTGTGTTCATGCTGCTTTAGCAATGAAACAAGAAGGGTTAGAAACCATAATGGTTAATTGTAATCCTGAAACTGTTTCAACTGATTACGATACTTCAGACCGTCTTTATTTTGAACCGATAACCATAGAAGATGTTTTAGAAATTTGTGAAGTAGAAAAACCTGAAGGTGTTATTGTTCAATATGGAGGACAAACTCCCTTAAAACTTGCAAAACAATTAGAAGAAAATGGAATACCGATCTGGGGTACTTCTCCTGATTCTATAGATTTAGCAGAAGACAGAGGAAGATTCCAAAAATTTGTAAATAAATTAGATTTACTTCAACCACCTAATGGATTGGCCAAGAATTTGAAAGGAGCATTAGATGTTTCTTCAAAAATAGGCTTTCCTTTGGTAGTTAGACCTTCCTATGTTTTAGGAGGGCGAGCTATGGAAATTGTTTATAGTAAAGAGGATTTAGAGGAATATTTAGTTCATGCAGTTAAGGCAAGTGAAGAAAGTCCAGTTCTTCTAGATAGCTTTCTTAATCAAGCTACCGAACTAGATATAGAAGCAGTCTCTGATGGGAAAGAAGTTGTAATAGGTGGAATACTCCAGCATATAGAACAAGCTGGTATTCATTCAGGCGATTCAGCTTGCTCACTTCCTCCTTATAGTTTATCTAAAGAATTAATTCATGAAATACATGAAATGGTTAAAGCAATAGCCTTAGAAATAAATGCTATTGGTCTTATTAATGTCCAACTAGCGTATCATGAGGAGAAACTATATTTATTAGAAGTTAATCCCAGGGCTTCTAGAACTATTCCTTTTGTTTCAAAAGCCATAGGAAAATCTTTAGCTATATTAGGAGCTAAGTGTATGGCTGGAATCTCTTTAAAAGATCAAGGTTTTCAAGAAGAAATAGTTCCTGATTTTTTCTCTGTTAAAGAAGCAGTATTGCCGTTTTCTAGATTTCAGGGAGTTGACCCTATACTAGGACCTGAAATGAAATCAACAGGAGAAGTCATGGGCATAGGTCAAACTTTCTCAGAGGCTTACAAAAAAGCTCAACTAGGAGCTGGTGAGGAAATCCCTGAGGAAGGCTGCTTGTTTTTAAGTGTGAGAAGTTCAGATAGAAGTTTCGTTGGTAATTTGGCGAAGGAATTCTATGATTTAGGATTCAGCATAGTAGCTACCAAGGGGACTGCTCGTCACATTTCAAAACTTGGCATTCCAGTAGAGATCGTAAAAAAAGTCGCTGAAGGAAGACCTCATGTTGTAGATTTAATGAAAAATGGAAAAATTAATTTAGTTATAAATACTACTGAAGGAAGGCAGTCTATTCTTGATTCAGCTTCGATAAGAAGAACAGCTCTTGAAGAAAAAATTTACTGCACAACTACTATTGATGGAGGACTTGCAGTAAGCTCTGCTTTAAGAAATAAAGATACTTGGATAGTAGAAAGGCTTCAAGATCATCACAGTAGAACAAAAAAGTAAATAATCTTATGACCAGATACCCAATGACAAAAGAGGGAGAGCTTCTACTACGAGAAGAACTTAAAGGTCTTAAATCAAAAGACAGAAATGAAGTTGTTAAGGCTATAGCAGAAGCTCGAGAATTAGGGGATTTAAAAGAAAACGCTGAATATCATGCAGCCAAAGAACAACAAGGCCTCATTGAGAGAAGGATAAGGGAGATAGAGGCTAAACTAGCTGATGCTCAAGTAATAGATATACAAAATATCGAAGAATCTGGAAAGGCTATTTTTGGTACCACTGTTGAATTAGAAGATTTGGAAGAAAATAAGACAATTACCTTCAAGATTGTAGGAGAAGATGAAGCAGATGCTAATATAGGAAAAATATCTTTTCTTTCTCCTTTAGCAAGGAATTTAATAGGTAAAAATCAAGGGGAAGAGTTTAAAGTAGAAACCCCTGGTGGAGTTAAAGGGTACCTTATACTTTCTGTACAACATATTTGAACTTTGCCTAAAAACTCTAATATAGATTATAAATTTGGAGATTCTTTTTCTAAAAGAGCTAAAGATTTAGGATATAGATCCAGATCTTCTTTTAAACTGAAAGAAATTCAAGAAAAAGATAAATTATTACTTAAAGGAATGAGAGTTCTTGATTTAGGGTCTAGTCCGGGTGGATGGTCTCAAGTTACGAAAGAGATTATTGGTGAGAAAGGAAGAATAATTGCAGTTGACCTCAAAGACATGCAAGAAATCAAAGGAGTTGTCTTCGTTAAGAAGGATATAAGTTTGATAGAAGAAGCTGATATCTCTTTTGAAGAAAAATTCTTTCCTTTTGATGTTGTTTTATCAGATACAGCCCCCAATATAAGTGGTATAAACAATAGAGATCAAATTTTAATGATTAACCTATTAGAAAAAATTATATTTATTATAGAAAATTATTTAAAAAAGGGAGGCAGGGTTCTAATAAAGGCTTTTCAAGGAGAAAGTTTAGACTTTATTACGAATTACATGAAATCTAGGTTTGAAACAGTTAGAA
>CAZMZZ010000066.1:0-3325 GCA_964571215.1 uncultured Gammaproteobacteria bacterium | reverse complement strand
TTAAGAGTCTTCTGCTCTACCAAACTGAGCTAAGGAGGCACACTTTCTGATGAGTTCTTCCATTATAGTTTGGATGGCTTATGCCTGCGAATAAAGTAATATTAGTCTTTTGTGTGTACTCTAAGCTTTTCTTATTTGAAATATTCTTTAGAATCCACCCTTTTCGAGCATGACTAAAGATTTTGAAATAGGTTGGGAAGAATGGATTAATCTGCCATCTCTCAATATTCCTGGAATTAGAGCAAAAGTTGATACTGGAGCTAAAACTTCCGTATTGCATGCAAAGCATATTGAAATATTTAAAGTAAAGAAAAGAAAACATGTAAGGTTTGAAGTAACTCCTTTACCAGAAAAACCTAGCATAAAAATTTCTTGTTCGGCTCCTGTAATGGATCAAAGAAAGGTAATTAGTTCAAACGGAGAATCTGAAAATAGATATATTATTCGAACAACTTTAATACTAGGTACTAAAGAATGGGAAGCAGATATATCTTTAACTGACCGGGAGTCCATGCAATTTAGGATGCTTTTAGGAAGGTCAGCACTAGATCCAGAAATGATTGTGCATCCTACGGAGAGTCTTTTATTAGGTGACTTAGATAAGAGAATTTATAGAAAAAAGAAAAAAAAATCTCTTTCAAGTACAAGAGCTTTAAGAATTGCTCTACTAACTAGAGAACCGAATAATTATTCTTCAATGAGGATCAAGCTAGCAGGAGAAGCACGTGGTCATGAGGTAGAAGCAATTAACACCACCCGTTGCTATCTGGACGTGGACATGGACAAGCCAGAGATATATTACGAAGGGAATCCTTTACCCAAATACGATATTGTTATTCCTCGTCTAGGAGCTTCTATTACTTCTTACGGTCTCGCAGTTACTAGACAGTTTCTCTTAACTGGTGCCATTTCTTTGAATCAACCTCAGGCAATTGCTAATTCTAGAGATAAATTAATGGCCCACCAACTCTTAGCTTCAGCAGGAATTGATATACCTGTAACTGGATTTGCCTCTTCTTCTAAAGACACAAAAGGAATTATTGATACAGTGGGCAGCATCCCTCTAATAATAAAATTAGCTGAATCCTCTCAGGGAAAAGGCGTAATCTTAGCTGAGACAAAGAAAGCTGCAGAAACAGTCATAAGTGCATTTAGAGGATTAAAAGCTCATTTCTTAGTACAAGAATTTATCGAAGAATCTAAAGGTGAAGATATTCGATGTTTAGTAGTGGGAGGTAAAGTAATTGGTTCAATTAAAAGAATTAATAAAGGGAATGATTTCAGATCAAATATACATCAGGGAGGAACTTCTGAAAAAGTTACCTTATCAAGAAAAGAAAGGTCAGTGGCGGTAAAGGCAGCTAAAGCTCTTGGTTTGTCTGTAGCAGGAGTAGACATACTTAGAAGTAAAAGAGGACCTTTAGTTTTAGAGGTTAATAGCTCACCAGGGATACAGAGCCTAGACCAAACTCTTGAAATAGATGTTGCTGAACAAATTATAATTTTCTGCGAATCCAAAATCTAAGATTTCAAGAAAAGGAAAGGTTCATGAAGAAAAATTAATCTAAATCTTTTGATAAAGAATTAGAGGTAGATTGTGATATTTCTTGAGTTCTTACATTATAGTTTGGATGGCTTATACCCGCGAATAAAGTAACATTAGCTTTGAGGTCTTTTGCCATTAACTTACTTAATTCAAACCTTAAAAAATGAACAGCTGAAGTTTTTTCTTCATCGGACCTTTCTAGATCTTCATCAGCTATAGCAAATATTCGCTCGTTTTCTCCTACTTGAAGCCAAACCTTATGCTCTATGCCTATTAGATGAACTAACTTATCTCTTCTTTCTTCTGCATTAGGGAATTCGATGAGCATTGTTGCTTTAAGGTTGCATCCATCTGGGATAAGGGGGTTGTAGGCCTCTAGTTCTTCTTGAATCCCATCCTTTTCAAAAATCTTCTCCACCCTTAACATTTCTTGAATTTGATACCGAATTGTTTCTTTATTTTCGAATAATAGAGTTACATTTCCGCCAATTTGTATTTTTCTAAATTTTTTTACTTCTATGAGTTCTTTTCTAATTTTTTCTCTTTCTTGACTATAGTCTTCGAGACTTAGTAGATCTTTGGTAGATATTTTTTGCATTTTTATTATTTAAGATTATAAGCCTTTTTCAATAGTGAAATAGGGTGAGCAGTAGAAAAATCATTTATGGCAACATGTTCAATTTGGCTGGCTGCTAAAGGACAATCGCTAGTTAGAAAATCAGCAGAAGACTCATCGGCTTTTCTGGCTACCGGTTTGGCTATCTTAATGGAATTTTCATAAGTTTCTTTTTTTACTGCATAAGTGCCATCATGACCAGAACATCTCTCTATGGTATTCACTTCGGTAGATGGAATCATCTCTAGAAGTTCCTTCGTTCTAGGTCCTATGTTTTGAACTCTTTGATGACATGCTACTTGGTAAGCAATCTTGCCTAAAGAGGACTTAAAATCCTTTTTTAACTTTCCGTCGGAATCACGTTTTGCTAAGTACTCAAAAGGGTCATACATATATTTTTTTATATTTTGTAAATCTTCGTTTCCATCAAAGAGAAGTGGCAGTTCTTGTTTAAACATTAGAACACAAGATGGAACTAGAGAAATTATATCGAAACCTGAGTTTATCTCTTTTATAAGTTTAGGAACATTAAATTCCATCAACTTCTCTACTGATTCAAGGTCTCCTAAGTCTAGTTTAGGCATGCCACAGCACTTTTCTTCAGCAATAACTTTTACGAGTATTTCGTTATGTTCGAGTACCTGGATAAGGTCTTCTACTAGAGTAGGTTTGTAATTCCTACAATAACAACCTTCAAAGATAGCTACCTTGCCACTAGTTGAGCCTACTTTTTCTGGAGAGATTTCAGTGTTGGTTATATATTCCTTCGAATTTTCAAGTTGTGGAAGTGGAGCCAATTCATGAATTCCAGTTAAGCTGGATGTTGTTTTCCTTAATAATTTACTTTCAGAAAGTTTTTTGTAAGTTATATCAACGAGAGGGATTTTAAGAATGCTACTTATCTGGTCTGTGGAAGTAAGTGCTTTATCTCTTAGTCTATTAAGCAAACCTTTCTTTTTCTTTTTGTGGGCAATAGCTTTACCTCTTAACATTAGATGAGGAAAATCAATAGCCCATTCATGCGGTGGAACATAGGGGCATTTAGTTTGATAGCACAAATCACACATGTAGCATTCATCTACTACCTTTTGAAAGTCATTTTTGTCTACTCCATCGACTTCAAATGTTTCTGATTCATCTATCAAATCAAATAAAGTAGGAAA
>CAZMZZ010000065.1:0-3670 GCA_964571215.1 uncultured Gammaproteobacteria bacterium | reverse complement strand
AATAGCTTAAAGAAAGTCTTTATCTAGGTGATAATTTAGGGGAATGAGGGTGGGCCGACCATGAAGGAACCTGTCATACCATCCCTTCCTATATATTGTAGTGTTTTACTTCACTTAAATGGAATGATGACTTGATGAAACAAATATTAGGACCAACACAGATTAACAGTAATTAAACCTTTTTAATTAAATACTAAACCCCCCAAAAAAAACTAAAATTAAGAAAACTATAAACCCTAACCAAACCTCCCTTCCTTCAATATCCCTGCCCTATTCCTTTAATCATTTATCTCCAAGTCTCCATACCTTTTCTGTTTAGGCTTATCATCAGGAAACCACCATAAGTCTCTGCCATTGAAATCATCTACATTAATGAAAGCTTGTCCTTGTCCGTAGAAGTCCAATATGGCTGATCTACAGCTAAGAGCCTTACTACGACCTTCTGAGACTTCCATGTTAGTAGCTGTAAATAAATACTCCGAGATTCTGTTATCCATATACCTACAACAATCATGTAAAGCCTTACCTAGTGTAGTCTCTTGAGTACTACTATAGTGTTTAGTCTGCGTAGTCTTTGGAGAGTGCATCAGCATAGTATCAATGGTCTTACTAGAAACTCCGATAATATCTGCAACATTAGATAAGCTTCTACGCACATCATGCGGTTGAGTAGCTAGATCATGTAAGTTAAATGACCTCTTAACTTCCATTTCATATCTAAGCCTCTCAAAGTATAAGTATTGCTCTCCATCCTTCAGCGTTACACCAAACAGCTTCTTAACTATAGAGTGGAGAGGATTGTCTTTCTTCTTAGCAAACTTCCCATGCACAATCATCACTAGAGCTATTCTCAGAGCTTGTTTATTTACATATCGCCCATCTACAGGAAATACTTTATTACTTCTTTTATCTCTATTCTTATACCTAGCTTCTAATAAAGCCCTTGTGTAATCGATCATAGGAATATATGCAGGTTTATTTTCATATTCTTTACCTTTAGGTTTCAAGAATGTAATTCTTTCCTCCTCAAAATCTACCTCAGACCATTCAAGGTCTAGGATATTTGCTTTCCTTACGGCAGTTAATAAAGCAAACATAAGGAAATCTACATAGTCTCTCTTAACAAAGTCTTTAGGAATTATGTATTGGTCGTCAGGACAGTAACCTTCCAAACCTACCTGACAAGCTTCAATAAATCTAGGTATAGAACCATTCTTAACATTAGGGTCTAAGTACCTTTCTATTCTTGTAGGTTGAGTAGTAGCAATTCTTAACCTCTTAACCATATCAGCAGGATTCTCATTATCTTTTCTATCTTTTGGAGGGAGTGCGTTAAAGGTAACACTAAGCAAACTAATACATTGTCTAGCTACTGCCTGAGTTTTTGAGAAGTAAAACTTCTTAATATCAGTATCAGTTAGCGAACTAAAAGTCTTTTGCCCTAAATCTTTAAGATGATTTCTCAATAAACCTTCCTGTAGTTCTTTATTCCTAGTGCTATATATATGTGCTTTAGCTCTAGTATCAATCGTATCAGCTACTAGATTAACTATAGGAGGTTCTTTCTCTTCAACCTTACCCTCATAAATAGAGTTGGGATTAATACCTCTAGACATTAGAGCCATATTCTCTTTGTGTTGAGCTATAGCCTGTCCAATCTTTAATGCAGAAGTATCTCCAATAAGAACTGTAATTGGATGAGGCTTTCCTTTACATCTTGCTTTGGTGCAATACCTCTTAGTCTTATATTTAGATGTCCTTATACAGAAGCCAGTACGATCTATATCCCATATAAAGCCATCTTTTGTAGCTTCAAGCTTATCTACATATGTCTGAGAGAACTTAACCTTATGGGGAGGCTGTCGCAGTTTAACTACTTTATCTGTCTTATTAGGCATGGGTATAAGGATTTGGCAACATATAGGCAACAATATACTCCTAATATCCTTAGTTGGCAACAGTTTGGCAACAACCACTTATTACCATCTATATCCTCTGATAAGGCTATATATCAACACATACTGAATTATCAAGGAGAGATTAGAATAAAATCATCAGCTTGGAAGGCTGAGGTAATAAGCCGTTATACGATACCCGCTGTAAACTGAATGTGAATTATACAGAATTCGTATTTAGATGTTGAAACAGAAGGGTTTGGTTAGGTTTTAGATTTTATTTTTCTTTTTTTGTTCTGGTATAGTTAAGTTGTGGATGCAGAAGTAAAAGACAGGGCTGCAGAATTTATTTATTGGACAGGTTGGATCTACTTTATCCTTGGGATTCAGAGCATAAAGTGATATAAATATCAGAAATATTTAAACATGAATTACTTCAGCAAAGAGTTAAGAAAGCAGAGCACACAATACTTTGTTTTAGATACAGGAAAGTACCCCCACAGGGATAAGGATTTTGACTTCCATACCTGGAACAAACACAAGAACAACCAAATAAAAGATGGTGACCTCTTCATCTACAGAAAAACTCGATCAGCCTCACTTTATAATAAATTCTACTTTTATGGAGCAGGAAAAATTGAAAAGATTATAGAAGTTAATAGCTCAAAACAAACAGGCCATAGAAAAGGAGATTTGGTAGGAGATATTTCTAAGCCAGTTAAATTTAGTAAACCCATATATCAGGACGAAATTACTCCAAAAGATTTACACGACAGAAGAAAAAATAAGATTGCATCATGGCAATATTTCTTTGATCAGTATGGAATAAACAAGATCCCAAAGGAGGACTTCTTGTTTCTATTAGAAAAGGGTTTTGGGAAGAAAAAAAATATTGTCAAAGAAGAAAATAATCTAAAGATTAAAGTACATCAGAAAATTCAAGACGGAAATTATAGAGTTAAAAACTCTGAAGCAAATGTAAAAACTAGAGGGAAGTGGCAAAGAATTTTTAGAGAAGATCATATTCTTCCTAACTATGATTACACGTGTGCAGTAACAGGAATTAAAACACCTTCTCTATTAACAGCAGCCCATATTCTTAAGTGGTCAGAGTATGAAGACGAAAGAGTTAATCCTCAAAATGGAATTTGTTTATCCAAACTTGTTGATAAATGTTTTGAAGATGGACTCATTACGATTGATAAGAATTTTAAAATTAAGATCTCTTCAGAGGTTAAAAAAAGATAATGTGCTCTATAGGGAGTTAAAGAAATATCAGAATAGAAAAATAAAACTTCCAAGAATGAAAGAGCTTCAACCAAATAAAGAGTTCCTAAAAATACATTCAGAGAGTTTTATAGGATTATGAAGCTTCGTTTCATTATAAAATTAAGGGTTAGAAAGGTTCTTCTCACAATCTATAGAACCTAGCTAAGTATCGATGATGTCAAAAATCCTTATTGAAGGTGTGTTTTCACATAAACTAGCTATTACATCTAAAGTTCCTTCTTCAGATCTAAATTTCAAATACTTTTCGTAATGCTCTTTAGATTCCCAAATTTCATTAAAAACCCAGTTATTACCATCCTCTGTGTTGTAAACCAAATCTATATGTTTACAGCCATCAAAATCTCGAGTTACCTTAAATGCTTCCCTGCACATTTCTGTAAAACCATCCCTCTCCCCATCTTTTAATTGTCCTTCTACCAAAGCACTTACAGTCATAATTATTTCTCCATTTATATTATTAGTAGTCTAATTCAATATATATTTAA
>CAZMZZ010000064.1:0-4142 GCA_964571215.1 uncultured Gammaproteobacteria bacterium | reverse complement strand
TTCTCAAAAAGAGGTTTAATAGCAGAATGGGGAGTTGGATGGATATTACCTAGATTAGTAGGTATAGCCAGAGCTAACGACATTTTATTTTCTTCTAGAAAATTTACTGCGGATGAAGCTGAGAAGATGGGATTAGTAAACCAAACATTCTCAGAAGAAGAATTTGATAATTCTGTATTTGAATATGCTAAAGAACTTGCTGAGAGTGTCTCTCCAAGATCCGTTAGGATAATGAAAGAGCAAATTTATAACGCTCAAAGAGAAACAATTGATGAGAATCTTGAGAGCTCTATGAAAGCAATGATAGAAAGTTTTGATACGGAAGACTTCAAAGAAGGAGTAGCTCACTTTATAGAAAAAAGAGCACCTAAATTTACAGGAAAGTAAAATGGATATGAACGATCTATCGCAAAAGGAAGTAAGAGAAAAAATAGCTCAGGACTTCACTAAAGATGGCCTCTTTGAACTAGCAGAGCGCACCATAAGAGGAAATAAATATCATGTATTTGCTAATGCTCCAAAGAATCTATTTGAATATTTCCAATTTGGATTAACACATGGAGAGTGGAATTTCATTTCTTATGAAGGGAAACAATATTCCTATCAAGAAACTTTAAACCAAGCTGCAGGATTATCACATTTATTAATAAATGAATATGGAATAAAAAAAGGCGATCGAGTTGCATTGGCGATGAGAAATTATCCCGAATGGATTTTTTCTTATATTGCGATAACTTCAATAGGAGCTATAGCTGTACCTCTTAATTCATGGTGGCAGGCAAAGGAATTAGAGCATGGGTTGTCACATAGTGATGCAAGAGTTTTTATAGGTGACGAAGAACGCATAACTAGTCTTGAAGATCTTGTATTAGATATTCCAAGAATAAGTGTCAGAAGTAAAAGACAAGACTTAAAAAATACCGTTGCCTTTGAAAAAGTGGTAAAACCGATAGATCATTTTCCAAATGTCGAAGTTTCTCCAGAGGATGATGCCAGTATCATGTACACCTCAGGAAGTACCGGATTCCCTAAAGGTGTGGTATCAACACATAGATCTATAATTTCAACACCCTTATCCTGGTTAATGTTGGGATTTATAGCTTCTAGTGTAGACTCAGGAGCTGGTCAACAGATTCCTGAACACCCTTGTACAATTGCTGCAGTTCCACTTTTTCATGTCACCGGTTCTCACTCTATATTTCTTCTATCAGTTTTATTAAAAAGAAATATAGTTCTGATGTATAAATGGGATCCTTTAGAGGCGATTAAGCTTATAGAAAAACACAAAGTTACTACCTTTAGTGGAGTGCCCACAATGGCTTGGGAAATACTCCAAGCGCATAAACAAAATCCAGATATAGACCTTTCCAGTCTCTTAGACTTAGGAGCAGGTGGTGCTGCTAGACCGCCAGAACAATTAAAAGCTCAAGAAAAGGAATTTCCTGATAAAGGAGCTCAAATAGGATATGGGTTAACTGAGACTAATGCAGCTGGGACTAATGCTGGTGGATCCCTACTCTACGAAAGACCTACCTCTGCTGGATTTCCTACACCTTTTCTAACTTCAGTAAGAATCTTAGATGAAAATAACAAAGACTTGAAAACAGATGAAATTGGAGAAGTGGCTATTAAATCAACCTCTAATTTTAGGTGCTATTGGAAAAATCAAGAAGCTACTGATGAAGTGCTAGATAAGGAAGGCTGGTTTAAAACTGGTGATGTTGGTACGTTAGATGAAAATGGTTTTCTCTATATAAAGGATAGAATAAAAGACATTGTTATTAGAGGTGGAGAGAATATAGCTTGCCTTGAGATAGAAGCAGCTATTTACGAACACCCTTCAGTTCTAGAAGCATCAGTTTTTGGAGTACCTGATGAAAGGCTCGGAGAGAAGCTTGCTACAAGAATAGCTACCAACCCCAATATGAAGTTAAGTAAAGAAGATATATCTATCTTTTTAACAGAGCGTCTAGCTAAATTTAAGATACCTGAATTTATATGGATACAGACTAAGCACTTACCAAGAATAGCATCAGGGAAGATTGCTAAGAAGGAAATGAGAGAAGAAGCAATAAAAGAACTAGGTATCTAAGGAGTTTTAATGGAAATAATAAATAAAAGAGTTGTAGTAACTGGAGCGGCAAGTGGAATAGGTAAGGCATTATGTAATGCCTTTAAGGACTCTGGTGTAGATTCTGTAGTAGCCGTGGATGTTAATGAAGAAGGAGTAAGAAAAACAGCTACAGAAGTGAAAGGACATAGTGTAGTTGCGAATGTAGGAAAAGAAGACGATATTAAAAGAATTATTGATGAAGCTAATCAATATTCTGGGGGTATTGATATTTTCTGTTCTAATGCGGGTATATCTGGAGCACCAGGTTTTATAGAAGCCAAAGAGAAAGATTGGCAAAATATTTGGGAAGTTAATGTTATGTCACACGTGTTTGCAGCAAGAAATGTTATTCCTCAGATGCTTGAACAAGGTGGAGGTTATTTAATGAATACAGCTTCTGCAGCAGGCCTATTAACTCAATTAGGAAGTGCTGGATACTCAGTAACTAAGGCCGCAGCAGTAAGCTTCGCTGAGTGGATAAAAATAACTTACGGTTCAAGAGGTATTGGAGTCTCATGTTTATGTCCTCAAGCAGTTAAAACAGCCATGACTGCACAAGGTCCAGGAGTTGCTGGAGTTGATGGCATGATAGAGCCTAATGTGGCTGCTGAAGATGTAATTGATGCAATAAAAAACGACAGGTTTTTAGTAACACCTCATGAGGAAGTTTTAGAATATGTTAAAAGAAAGGCATCTGACAGGGACCGCTGGATATACGGTATGCAGAGACTACAGGATACTTTTGTTGAGCAAATGGCTCATATAAAAGACTATCAAAACTTTAGAGAATAAATTTCTTTTCTTCTTTCATTAAATAAAGGTAAACCACTACAAAGTTTGTAATAAATTTATTCCTAGCTAAAAAGTTTAATACTTCCTCGTACTATCAGGTTCATCTATAACTTTATTTTCTATGTAGCCCAATTCTGAAATAGCTATCTTAATCACATCTCCAGCTTTTAAAAACTTTCCTTCCACTACTCCTACTCCTCCTGGCGTTCCTGTTAATATTAAATCTCCTGGTTCTAGAGTAAAAGCTGTTGAAAGATGCTCAACTAAAGTAAAGCAATCAAAAATTAAATGTTTTGTATTCGAATCTTGTCTTTTTTCACCATTTACTTCAGTCATGATGTTTAAATTATGAGGGTCTGAGATCTCATCTGAAGTAACTATTGCGGGACCAAAAGGGCAGTGGGTATCAAAAGATTTTCCCATGGTAAAGGTTGGTGATCTCAACTGCCAGTCTCTAACACTAAGGTCGTTAGCAATAGTAAATCCAGCTATAACTTTATGTGCCTCTTCTTTTGGAATGTGCCTACATCTCCTTCCAATAACAAAACCAAGTTCTCCTTCAAAATCTAACATTTCAGATACTTTGGGGTCATGCACTTCTTCAAAAGGCCCAGCGACTGAAAGAGACTGCTTATTAAAAACCATAGGAACTTCAGGCTCTTCAATCTCTCTTCCAGCTGCCCTGACTTCTTCAAGGTGGTCGGCATAATTTAATCCAATTGCAAGTATTTTTGGAGGTCTGGGTATGGGTGATTTTAATTTTATATCACTTAGGGGTATTTTCTTTTTTGTTAGTTTACAAAGGTTTTTTGCTATATTGAGAACCTCCTCTCCCCCTTCAAGAAAAGTTAACAT
This sequence comes from uncultured Gammaproteobacteria bacterium, assembly GCA_964571215.1. Lineage (GTDB taxonomy): Bacteria > Pseudomonadota > Gammaproteobacteria > Magnimaribacterales > Magnimaribacteraceae > CAJWPI01. Next base: position 382 of record CAZMZZ010000064.1, on the reverse strand, counting down.
ATTATTGGGAATACCTTGGTTCTGGGAGAAAGGAATTATATTATCCTCTTCTAGAGATCCAATGCCTTCCTCGTTTGCATTTACGTAAGTTACTAATTTCACGAGATTCTCCTAAAATTGTATTTTGAGTTATAAGAACAGTATTTTATCAAAACGGTAATAGTTAATTGATAATAGCTATTAAAGAATCTAGACTTTCATAAATAAGTGGAGAATAAATAATGCCAAGTATAAAAGTAAAAGAGGTTGCTTACCCTACTCTTCAATGTCCAGATTTAGATATTAAAGAGCAGTTTTTAATCTATTTTGGGATGGTAAGTACACATACATCAGGAGATGGAGATCCTAAAAATCCTGAATTAGGACCATCACAATGGGGAGA
>CAZMZZ010000063.1:0-4334 GCA_964571215.1 uncultured Gammaproteobacteria bacterium | reverse complement strand
AAGTAAAAGAGGTTGCTTACCCTACTCTTCAATGTCCAGATTTAGACATTCAAGAACAGTTTTTAATCCATTTTGGGATGCATACCGTTCAAAAAACAGAAGATACACTATTAATGAGAGGAGAAGGTCCTCAACAATTTATAGAAGTTTGTAAAAAGGGAGAAAAGAAATTTATAGGGGCAGCATTTAATGCTGAAACTTTGGAAGATCTAGAAAAATTAAGCAAAACTGAGTCTTTTACTGACATTGAAGAACTTCACACGCCAGGAGAGGGGTTTGCAACTAAAGGTATTGATCCCGACGGCTTGGAGGTTGATGTCTTATTTGGAACCAAAGAAAGAGATATGGATAAAGAGCTAATTCCTCATGCATCAAATGAAGGTGGTCAAAAGAATAGAATTAATGAGATTAAAAGATTTTCTAAAGGGACATACCCTAAAATCCTAAGATTTGGTCACTATGGTATTAATTCTGTCAATATCCCAGAAGCCTTAAAATGGTATAACAATCATATAGGGATCATTGCAACTGATATTATCAAAGTCCCTCCTCCTCCAATAACAGAAGATTCCATGACTATCGGAATATTTGCTAGATTAGATCGAGGGCTTGAACCTACTGATCATCACTCAATTTTTTGGCTTGATGCTAACTTACAATCGGAAGGGGTTCCGGGATTAAATCACGTATCATTTGAGATGGTAAGCATAGATGATGTCTTTATGGGACATGAAATTTTGAAAAAACATGCTAAAGAATTCAATTATGAATCAGAATGGGGTGTGGGTCGACATTATCAAGGAAGTCAAATTTTTGATTATTGGCGTAGTCCTTTTAAACAAATACATGAACATCAAACAGATGGAGATTATTTTGACAACACAATTCCTCCGCAGTTAATAGATGCTTCAGGAGATGGAGATCCCAAAAATCCTGAATTAGGACCGTCACAATGGGGAGATCCTATATCTGCTACCTTTGGAAATAAAGAAGGAGTTTAAGGTTGTGTCTATTTCAGAGAAACCAGTAGCTATAGTAACCGGCGGTAGTAGGGGTGTCGGGGAAGCAACTGCTATCTTCTTAGCTAAAAAGGGGTGGAATGTAACTATAACCTGTACTAGTTCAATTAAAGATGCAAATAAAGTAGTTAAAAAATGTGAGGATCTAGGAGCAGAAGCATTAGCTCTTTCAGCAGATGTTTCAGAAGATTCTTCTTGCAGAGAAACCGCAACTCAAACTCTAAATAAATGGGGAAGAATAGATAGTTTAGTTAATAATGCTGGTACTACAAAATTTGTTTTTGACCACTCTGATCTTGAAGGTCTAGATGCCGAAGATTTTCTAAAAATTTATAAAGTAAATGTAGTGGGTCCTTTTCAGATGGTAAGAGCTTGTAAAGAGCCACTTCTTAACAGTAAAAACCCAAGTATTGTTAATGTTTCATCAATTGCTGGTATAAAAGGTATAGGGAGCTCATTAGCATATGCTTCGTCCAAAGGTGCTCTAAATACTATGACTAAGTCCATGGCCAGAAATCTTGGACCGATTAGAGTTAATGCAGTTTGTCCAGGTTTCATACAGGGAGAATGGCTAAAAAAAGGATTGGGGGAAGAACTTTACAATGCAGCACTTAAAAATATTCAAGACAATACCCCGCTTGGTCTAGCAGTAACTCCAGATGAAGTAGCAGAAGTAATCTTTGGATTCATAGATGTTTCAAAAGTTGTCACTGGAGAAACTTTTCTTGTGGATGGAGGACACCATCTCACAATATAAAATTTTATGGATCTTTAATATTAAGAAAAAACAGTCTAAGAAGTCTAGTGGATAAAAACTTCGATGTAGTAATCATTGGATTGGGACCTGTTGGAAGTCTACTTGCAGCCTTATTAAATGAAGCAGGTTTAAAAGTATTAGGAATAGAAAAAGATAAAGAGATATTTCAATTACCAAGAGCTGTAACTATCAATGATGAGAGTCTAAGGATTATGCAAAGCGCAGGTTTGGAGCATGTTTATTTAGAAAACAGTTCTCCAGTAGATGGTGCAGAGTTCATTAATAGCGAACATCAAAGAATAGGTGAGGCATTAAAGATAAAAGGGTTAATAACTCAAAATTCATGGAACCCTATAAGTTTCTTTCACCAACCGACAACAGATCAAAATATTAGAAATATACTAGAAGATTCTGAAATAGAAATATTATTAGAAGAGAATTTAATTGATATTCAACAAAAAGAGTCTGTAGTAGAAATAGAAACTGAAAATCTCATTACTAATAAAAAGTCCCTCTTTACATCAAACTTTTTGGTAGGAGCAGATGGGAGCTCCAGTACTGTAAGAAATCTACTTGCTATTGAACAAGAGGATCTAGACTACAACAGAGAATGGGTGGTTGTAGATGTTAAACTAAAAGAAGAAATTGCAATGTCTCAAATGGCAGCTCAAATCTGTGATCCAAAAAGACTAGCAACTTATATTCCTGCTCACCTACCCTACAGAAGATGGGAATTTCTTATTCTAGATAATGAAGATAGAAAAGAAATAGAAAAGGAGGAAACTATTCAGAAGCTTATAGAACCATGGTTAAAATCTGATCAATATACAATCGTAAGAAGTGCTATCTATAAGTTTCATGCAGTTTTATCAAAAGATTTTAAAGTACGCAACTGCTTCTTAATAGGAGATGCTGCGCACCAAACACCGCCTTTTATGGGAGAGGGTATGAACACAGGTTTTAGGGATGCTGCTAACCTTGCTTGGAAACTTGTATTAGCTTTAAAAGAAAAGGATTTTGTAACAGCTTTGTTAAATTCTTACCAAACTGAAAGAAGACCTCATGCCCGATTCATTGTTGAAAATTCAATATCTATCGGCAAGTTAATGGCAGCCTATGCTGCTGCTGAAAATCCTAACGATGTTCCCAAAGAATTGGTTAATAAAGGTTATGCTTCTTATATTATTCCACCCCTTAATCAAGGTATTTTTTATGGTGGAACAGCAGATCCAAGTATGGGATCTGGTTCTTTATTTCCTCAACTTATAGAAATCAAGAAGGACAAAATAATTAATAGAAAAGACAACTTACTTGGAAATGGCTTTGCTATTATTTCAAGAAAAGATATACGATTATCACGAGAAGAAGAAGACTTCTATAACAAATTAAATACTAAAATGATAATACTAGATGAAGATCAGATTCTTCAAAATCACTGGCTTACTACCTATATGCAAATGGGAGAAACCTTTATAGTAAGACCTGATAAATATATTTTTGGATGTTCTTCAGATAGAGTATCTTTTCATGAATTAACAATTGATTTAAAGAACAGATTAAGAGCTGAATAATGGATCTAGGTATTAAAGGAAAAAAAGCACTTGTATGCGCTTCTTCAAAAGGTTTAGGGAAAGCATGTGCTGAAGCCTTGGTATTAGAAGGAGTTAACGTAACTGTAAACTCAAGAAATGAAGGAAATTTAGAAAAAACAGTAGAAGATCTTAAGAAATTAAATGCAGCCAAAGTAGAAATGATAGTTGCTGATTTAAATACAGATAAAGGTTTAAAGCTACTCAAACCACTTTGTTCTAATATAGATATCCTAGTTAATAATAACGATGGTCCTCCCCCTGGGAATTTTCTTAATACAAAAAAAAATGACTGGTTAAGTGCTATTGAATCCAATATGTTATCAGCTATTTCTCTTACTCAATATGCTCTTCCAGGTATGAAAAAAAGAAATTTTGGAAGGATCATCAATATAACTTCCGCAATGGTTAAGGCTCCCAACCCCCTCATGAGTCTTTCTACAGCTGCAAGAGCTGGTCTTACCGCAGTAGCTAAGGGATTATCAAAAGAAGTAGCCATTAATAACGTTACCATTAATAACTTATTACCAGAAAGATTTGACACTGATAGGCAGGTTTTTATGACAAACTTATTGATGAAAAGTAAGAAGATTACTAGAGAAGAAGCAAGAGATGAGATAACCTCTTCTATTGCAGCAAATCGTTTTGGTAACCCTAAAGAGTTTGGTGCAACCTGCGCCTTTTTATGCAGTCTTCACGCAGGATATATATCTGGACAAAACATCCAGTTAGATGGTGGTTCGTATGACGGGCTTATTTAAAGAGATTATTATCTTTGGATAATTGTAACAGCACTCAAACCTGGAGCACCATATACATGAGAATAACCGGTACGTATATCACCTGGCGTCTGTCTTTTCTTTCCTTCCCCTCTAAGTTGAATGCATATTTCGTGAACTTGTCTCAAACCTGAGGCTCCAATAGGTTCTCCGTTTGCTATACATCCACCATCAGTATTAACTGGAAGCT
>CAZMZZ010000062.1:4039-4409 GCA_964571215.1 uncultured Gammaproteobacteria bacterium | reverse complement strand
TAGCCAATGCTTCGAGCTCATGTCTTAACTCAGTACCTTGTAGCTTAGTTATAAGACGAGCCATGCTAGTATTCTGATCTTTATTTATCTGTCCAGATAGAATCCTTAAAGAATTAGATTGTTGTGCAAGCACTCTACCTTGTATTTTAAGCAGTCTATCTCTAAAAGAATCTTTATCAATAATCCTTTGGCCATCTATAGTTTCATCCTTCATAAGGTTTATTAACGCATTCAATCTAGTCATAGTTACATTAGGATCAGCTAAAGAACCTCTTTCATGACCCAATGTAGAGTTAGCAACTTTCCAGCCTTCGCCCCTTTCTCCTACAATATTCTCTTTAGGGATACGCACATCAGTAAAGAATACCTC
>CAZMZZ010000062.1:0-4029 GCA_964571215.1 uncultured Gammaproteobacteria bacterium | reverse complement strand
CATTTGCATAATAGGTCTAATTTCTATACCAGAAGAATCCATAGGTATAAGCAGAAAACTTATCCCTTGGTGTTTTGGAGCTTCTGGTTCTGTTCTGACAAGACAGAAGCACATTTGTGCAAATTTAGCTGTACTAGTCCAAATTTTTTGTCCATTAATAACCCACTCTTCTCCATCTAGTTCACCTTTAGTCTGCAGACTAGCTAAATCGCTACCTGAGTTAGGCTCTGAATAGCCTTGGCACCATATCATTTCCCCGTGGAGTGTTGGTTTTATGTAAGTCTTTTTTTGTTCTTCATTTCCTAGTTCTAATAGAGTAGGCACTAACATTTGAATTCCTTGTCCTCCAAGAGGTTTAGGGATAGGAGATTTAGCAAATTCTTCAGCAATTATTCTTGTTTTAATAATATCTACTTCACCGCCAAAACCACCATATTGTTTCGGGATGGAGCGTGCAAAATAGCCATGATCAATTAGTTTTTTTTGCCATTCAACTCTTTCTGGACTTCTTAATTTTGCTCCGTGGAGATTAACCTTCTCATTAGTCTTGATGAAGCTCTGTACCTCGTTTCTAAAATCTTCATACTCTTGACCGTAATTTAAATCCATTAATTTTTCCCTAGTTATAACGAAATAGGGCTCTAAGCATAGTTCGAGTTATATTGATAAACAAGAGCAAATAAAAGAATTCTTAGTCTTTTTTTTGATCCTTTCTTGAGTATTTAGTCTTATCTCTAAAAGTTTTTGGTTTATTAAATTTTTTTGAAAATTTAGCTACGGGGTTATGTCGAGATCTTGTTGTTTTTTTAGCCACTAATATTTGATAGAGAGGCTATACTAATAGCTAACAAAAAACCAGACAAAACTATATACATATTCATTATTAAACGATCAATCCAGGAACTCTGCAGGATTTCTTCGCTTTGAGAATATTCTTTTCTCGTTGCCATAGGTTGTTTAATGGACTTATTTCTTCTATACACATCATTCATACTGTATAAATATACAGTATATTTTTATTTCTTGTCAAATTATTTCACTTTACTTTCTTTCTTACCTACTTGATAGTTAACATCATTAATTCTTTGGAGGTATCTATGAAATTTTTAACTTTTCCCCTTTTGATTCTTATGTCTACTAACTTCTTTGCAGCTCATCATGAAAAAGATGAAAAAACTGTTTCTAATGAATATGTCTTACTATCTACTTACGAGATATCTTCAGGTCAGAATCCTGCTGATTTAGAAAAAGAATTAATAAATTTGCAAAAGACGCAATTAGAGAATGGTTATAACGATTGCGGAGTGTATAGACACCATTTTGGGGGACAAAGAGCTTTTTATACTTTTTGTTTGTTCGATGATTTAAATCATTTTGCAAAGATAATGGATAAGACTCTTTCTGCAACTCAATCAACTTCTCCTCAAAGCTACAGCGCTCATACTGACAATATAGTCAAAGTTTTAGAAAGAAATGCAACTAAGATCCACCCATTTCTTCTTCTCTCAAAATTTGATTGGGGTCCTTACTTAACCGGTTCAGGACAAATAGAAAGCGCTAATAAATTATTCAGCGCTTACAAGCGTTCTTTTGGAGAATGTAACTTAAGCCAACATAGATTTGGCCCTGAAATGGCTGTTTATATTACTTGTGGATTTAAAGATTATGCTGATTTTGCAGTTAAGGCCACAAGCCTTGATGAAATTTGGAGTAAAGAATTGATGGATGAGAAATTAGATATTAGAAATCATTCAGATGATTTACTTATTTTAGTAGAGTAGCAGGCTTAACTATGTCTCTTTTGAAAAAGAACTTAATTATCGTTTTTTTAATATTTCTTTGGAGTTGTTCTGATGACTCGTTAATTATTGAAGACTATCAGATTGTCAACAATGAAGAGACGAAGAAACCCCAGTCATCTGATTACAATAAATTTAGGAATGTATATTTTGGAGATTTACACGTTCACACAAAATATTCATTTGATGCTTTTTTGCTTGGAGCTGATGTTAATCCTAACTCTAGCTATGAATTTGCTAAAGGAAAATTGGTAGTTAACTCTTGGGGTGTTGACATGAAGTTAGAAGAGCCCCTAGATTTCTATGCAGTGACAGATCACGGGTTATTTCTTGGAGTAGTTCAAGAATGGGCAGACACTACTTCTGAATTATCTAAATTACCTGAAGCTACGCCTTTCCACAACATAAATGCACCTGAAAATCTTAATGATTACTCAATTTTAAGAAGAATAAAATTATTCAGAGAAGAGGCAGGAAAATTTATTGCCACTCGAGGCAGTGCTTTTAATGTAACTAAAGCTTGGCTAACAAATAACTCTGCTTTAGCATCGAAGGCATTTGACTATGATGCGCATCTTTTTGCTTGGCGTGATATTAAAGATGCTGCAGAAAAGCATAATGACCCAGGAAAATTTACTACCTTTATTGCCTATGAATGGACTGTAAGCAGCCCATCTCCAGAGAGAGCTTCTTACCATAGAAACGTAATTTTTGAATCATCTAAAGCTCCGAAAAGACCATTTACTAGGGCTGATTCTATAAATCCAGAAGATCTATGGGCTTGGATGGATTCTTTACGTAATAAAGGAGTTGATAGTCTAGCAATTCCCCACAACTCCAATCAGTCTAACGGTGAAACATTCAAGATGGATTATTTTAATGGCATGCCAATCGACCAAAGTTTTTCTGAAACTAGAATGAGAAATGAACCAATAGTTGAGATAACACAAATAAAAGGAACTTCTGAGACTCATCCTCGTCTATCTCCAGAAGATGAATGGGCAAACTTTGAGATTCTTAGTACTAGAAAAGGGAATGTTTCTCAGTATAGTTTACTTAGTGGGAGTTACGTCAGAGAGGCTCTTGTCAATGGTCTGGCTTTAAGAAGTGAAGGGCGAGGAAATCCCTTTGCAGTGGGATTTATTGGTTCAAGTGATACACATGACGGGGCTTTTACATTTGATGAAAGTAACTATTTTGGAACTTCACCCTTGTCAAGCTCTCCTGTATCAAGAGGATCTGTTCCTTTAACAGGACCTATGATCAATATGCAGACAGATCTAAAAACTAGCGGAATAGAGAGCAGCCAAGAGGAAAACGTGACGTATGCTAATTTAAGATCAACTCTCTTTAGTTCTTCTGGATTAGCAGCAGTATGGTCTGAAGAAAATACAAGAGAATCGTTGTTTGCAGCTCTAAAAAGAAAAGAAACTTACGCAACCTCAGGAACTAGAATCAAATTAAGATTTTTTTCAGGATATAAGATTAGTTCCCTTAATTTAAATGATCCAGATCTTATTGAGAATGCATATGCTGCTGGCGTACCTATGGGGGGAGATTTATTTTCAGAAGGCACAACATCACCTAGCTTTTTAGTTTTTGCTCAACAAGACACAAGAGGAGCTCCTCTTCAAAGAATTCAAATCATAAAAGGTTGGTATGATTCAAAATTCTCAAAAGAAACTAGAGAAAAGGTTTACGATGTAGCTTGTTCAGATGGATTAACAGTTGATCCAATAACCCATCGATGTCCTGATAATGGAGCTTCTGTTGATTTGAGTGATTGTTCTATATCACAAGACAGAGGGTCTTCTGAGTTGAAAGCAATATGGAAAGACCCAGATTTTGATTCAAAAGTTGAATCTGTTTATTATGTTAGAGTTCTTGAAAATCCAGTTTGTCGATGGTCAATGTGGGATGCACTTAGAGCAGGGACTAAACCGAGAAATAAAGTAGCAAAAACTATCCAAGAGAGAGCCTGGTCTTCACCAATTTGGTTTAAGACCAATTAATTAATAAGGAGAAATAATGTCAAATTTAAATAATGAACTTTTTCAGTTAGCAATGTCACCTGATGCCAATGCTTTAATGGACCTTGTAAAGAAACATTGTGTTGAAAACGTAGTTCCCATACAACAAGAGTTCTTTGATTTACACAAAGAGAAAGAAGACCGATGGTCTTGGCACCCACGACAGATGGAATTATTAGAGGGAGCTAAAGATAAGGCTA
>CAZMZZ010000061.1:0-4530 GCA_964571215.1 uncultured Gammaproteobacteria bacterium | reverse complement strand
CTCCAGCCCTATCCATTTTATTAACAAATGCTAATCTAGGGACTTGATAACGATAAGCTTGCCTCCAAACAGATTCAGACTGTGGTTCAACTCCTGAACTACCACAGAATACAACAACAGCACCATCCAATACTCGAAGAGATCTTTCAACTTCTATAGTAAAATCCACGTGTCCCGGAGTATCTATTATATTTATTCTATGTTGAGGGTATTGTTTAGCTGTTCCCTCCCAAAAGCAAGTAGTAGCAGCAGAAGTAATTGTTATACCGCGTTCTTGTTCTTGTTCCATCCAGTCCATGACTGCTGCTCCATCATGAACTTCTCCTATTTTGTGGGAAATGCCTGTATAAAATAAAACACGTTCTGTTGTTGTTGTCTTTCCTGCATCTACATGTGCACAGATTCCTATATTTCTATACAGTTCTAGTGGAGTATTTCTAGACATAAAAGATTAATAAATTTAGTTAAAATCTAAAATGGGAGAAAGCTCTATTTGCTTCAGCCATTCTATGAGTGTCTTCTTTCTTCTTAACAGCTTCTCCCTTACCTTCAAAAGCATCCATTAATTCATAAGCTAATCTTAGGGTGAAGGTTTTTTCATTTCTTCCTCTGGCACTTCTCACAAGCCATCTCATAGCTAGTGCTTGCCTTCTAGACGGTCTTACTTCTAAAGGTACTTGGTAAGTTGCCCCTCCTACTCTTCTAGACTTTACCTCAACCATAGGACCAACTGCCTCTAAAGCTTTCTCAAAAACTTCTACAGGTTCTTCAGATAATTTGTTAGAAATCTCTTTAAAAGCTCCATACAAAATATTCTCAGCAACAGATTTTTTTCCATTCTTCATTATCTGGTTCATAAATTTTGCTACCTTTAAATTACCATACTTTGGGTCTGGCAAAATCTTTCTAGTTGGTGCTGCTTTTCTTCTAGACATTTCTTATTTTGACTTCTTAGTTCCGTATTTAGATCTTCTCTGCTTCCTGTCATCAACTCCTGCTGTATCCAACGTTCCTCTTACTGTGTGATATCTAACGCCTGGTAAGTCCTTGACCCTTCCTCCCCTTAAGAGAACTACAGAATGTTCTTGTAAATTATGCCCCTCTCCTCCTATGTAAGAAATAACTTCAAAGCCTGAGGTTAATCTAACTTTACAAACTTTTCTTAAGGCAGAATTAGGTTTTTTAGGCGTAGTTGTATATACCCTGGTACAAACACCCCTTTTTTGAGGTGACCCTTTCAATGCAGGTACATCTGTCTTACCCTTCTTCTTCTTCCGAGGCTTTCTAACTAATTGATTAACTGAAGACATAAATATATTAATTTCTAAAAGTCGCGCATTTTAATGATGGGGTCTTTTAGAGTCAATGAATTACTCTATCCCTTCATCTTGACTTAGAGCTTCGCTAAGTGCCTCTTCTAGGTCAACTGGCTCCATTGTTTCCTCTTCCTCGACTTGATCTAAAGATCTAGACATCCCAGACCCTGCAGGAATTAGTCTGCCAACCACAACATTTTCTTTGAGACCACGTAAATGATCTATTCTTCCAGTGGTTGCAGCTTCTGTGAGAACCCTTGTTGTTTCTTGGAATGAAGCTGCAGAAATGAATGATTCGGTTGCTAAAGAGGCTTTTGTTATCCCTAACAAAACCCTTTTGTACTTTATCTGGTCTTTTTTTGCTTTCTTTAATTTTATGTTTTCTTCTCTAATTGCTGAGTATTCAGCTTGCTCACCAAGAATAAAATTAGAGTCACTAGGATCAGTTATTTCAACCTTTCTTAACATTTGTCTTAAAATAACCTCGATATGTTTATCATCTATAGTAACTCCTTGTAGTCTATAGACTTCCTGGATTCCATTTACTATGTATTCTGTAAGACTCTCTAGACTTCTTAATTCTAATATATCATGAGGGCTTAAAGGTCCATCTGAAACAATATCACCCTTTTCAACTTTCTCTCCTGCAAATACATTTATATGTCTAGTCTTAGGTATAAGAGTGGCATGACCTTTCTCTTTTTCATCTGTTATAACAAGCCTTTCTTTACCTTTTGTGGGTTTTCCCCATGAAACTATTCCCGAAGCTTCAGCGAGAACTGCTGATTCCTTGGGCTTTCTAGCCTCAAATAAATCAGCTACTCTAGGCAAACCACCTGTTATATCTTTTGTTCTAGCTGATTCTTGAGACACTCTTGCAATAACTGCTCCTTGTTCTATATCTTGACCTTCAGCTAATTGCTCGATAAAGGCATTTCCAGGCAATATGTAGTGCGCTGGTGCATCAGAATCTGGGATCTTCTTTTCTTTTCCTTTACCGTCTGTTATATGAATAGCAGGTCTCTTTAATTGCGCCTCCCCTTTTGATCTTTCAGTTAAATCTATTACCTCTATATTTGAAAGACCCGTCAAGTTATCTGTTTTGAGTCTTGCTGTAACTCCGTCCTCTATATCCACAAATCTTATCTTTCCTGAAACTTCAGCGATAATTGGCCTTGTTAGAGCATCCCATTTAGCTAAAATATCTCCAGGCTTTACTTTAGAGTCACTTGAAAAGTTTATTACTGTTCCATAAGGAACTTTATGGTTTTGTATAATCCTACCCTTTTCATTAAGAACTTTAATCTCTGTTAATTGTGATAGAGCTATAAAAGTCTTATCTTTTCTTTTGATAGTTCTAGTTTCATATTGAATAGTTCCTTCAAAACTGGCCTCAACTTTATCTTCTACTGCTGTACCAGAGGCAGCCCCCCCTATATGGAAAGTTCTCATTGTAAGTTGAGTTCCAGGCTCTCCAATTGATTGAGCTGCTACTATTCCTACAGCTTCACCTAAATTAGATTTATGCCCTCTACCTAGATCTCTGCCATAGCAGGTTGAACAAAGTCCATGTATTGTTTCGCAGTGAATAGGAGATCTAACTTTAATTTCATAAATACCCTCTTCATCTATATCCTCTACAAGATCTTCGTCTACTAATGTACCTGGTTTAGCTAATACTTTCTTACCGTCGGTAGAGACTACTTTGCCAACAATCGTTCTACCTAAAATTCTTTCTCCTAGCTTTACTAACACTTCACCGCCATCTATGACCGGTCTCATAATAACTCCATCTTTAGTACCACAATCCTCTTCACTTATTACTAAATCTTGAGCTACATCAACTAACCTTCTAGTTAAATATCCTGAATTTGCTGTTTTTAAAGCTGTATCAGCCAAACCTTTTCTCGCTCCATGAGTAGATATAAAGTACTGTTGCGGAGTTAAACCTTCCCTAAAATTTGCAGTTATTGGGGTTTCTATAATAGAACCATCAGGTTTTGCCATAAGACCTCTCATACCAGCTAATTGTCTTATCTGAGCTGGGGATCCTCTTGCTCCAGAATCTGCATACATAAATACAGAGTTAAAAGAATCAGTTAATTGCTTATTCCCTTCTGCATCTTGAACTTCTTCTGTTGATATATTATCCATCATTGATTTAGCAATTAGTTCATTAGCTCTTGACCAAATATCGATAGCCTTATTATATTTTTCACCCTTTGTAACTAGACCTGAAGAGAACTGTGCTTCTATATCTTTCACTTCTTTTTCTGCATCCCTGACTATTTGCTCTTTATTCTCAGGGATAACAAAATCATCTACACATATCGAGGCTCCAGATTTGGTTGAAAACTCATACCCAATATACATTAATCTATCAGCAAAAATTACGGTACTCTTTAATCCTGATTTTCTGTAACAAAAATCAATAAGTTTTGAAATCTTCTTACTGTCTAATGTTTGGTTAACACGATCAAAGGACATTCCTTCAGGTAAAAGATCGTACAGCAAAACTCTTCCTAAAGTCGTGTCAATTATCTCTGCCTTTTCTTCAGGAAGTTTATTGGGTCTTAATCTAACTTTTATCTTGGCATGAAGATCTATCGTCTTATTATAGAAAGCCCTGTGTGCCTCTTCTTCTGATGACAATACCGAACCCTCACCTTTGGCATTAATTCTCTCCCTGGTCATATAGTAAATACCTAAAACCACATCTTGAGAAGGATCAATTATTGGCCTTCCATTAGCTGGAGAAAGAATATTATTTGAAGCCATCATCAAAGCTCTACATTCTATTTGTGCTTCAAGAGTTAGAGGCACATGAACAGCCATCTGATCTCCATCAAAATCTGCGTTGTATGCTTTACAAACTAAAGGGTGAAGTTGTATTGCTTTTCCTTCTACTAAGACAGGTTCAAAAGCTTGTATGCCTAACCTATGGAGAGTAGGGGCTCTGTTAAGCAGAACTGGGTGCTCTCTTATAACATCGTCAAGAATATCCCAAACTTCTGGGTCTTCCCTCTCTACCATTTTTTTTGCAAGCTTGATTGTATTTACTAATTCTAGCTGTTGTAATTTACCAAATACAAAGGGCTTAAAAAGTTCTAGAGCCATTTTTTTAGGCAAACCACATTGATGAAGTTTTAGTGTGGGTCCCACCACAATGACTGATCTCCCTGAATAGTCTACCCTTTTTCCTAATAGATTTTGT
>CAZMZZ010000060.1:0-4630 GCA_964571215.1 uncultured Gammaproteobacteria bacterium | reverse complement strand
CATTGAGTCTGAATTTGAATAAAGAAATTCCGTACCACTGGTCTTTGTTGCCTGCCTATTTAAAGCAAAAAATAATTGATCATCGGCTGAAGTATAAATTCCTGCACCACCTATCCCCTCATCCTCTAAACCTGATCTCATCTCTTAAATATCTCTAATAGAAATCTCTGATCTTGATTTAGGACAGTCTAACTCCAGGCAAACTACTTCGTTGCAATCCCATTCGCTTACGTATTTACAGACCTTCTCATCTACTGAGTCTATATAGGCTTTATTAATAGCAATCCCTATTAAAGCACTAGAAACACTTTTTCCACTTGACCAACTGGTAGCTTTAGACAAGTAGTTGCTTCCCTCCCCATATCTCTCAGCAACTATAACTCCGTACCTAACAATTACCACTGCTTGGGTATTTCTATCTTCTTTAAAAGCATAATCTAGTGCTTGATCCAATTTTGATTTATCCATACCTGCTAAAGCGGATTCAACGACCTGCCAAGATACATCGGGCCAAGTGTTCACCGTAGGGCTCATAGAGTTAGATGGGGGCATTGTCATTATTTCCTCTTGAGAAGAAGAACTCCCTCCTCCACCACAGCTTATCAGCACTAATAATATTAATGATAAGCAAGATGACTTATTTAACTTTTTCATTTAAACAATTTTGGATACTCAAAGGTCTCAAATTTTCCGCAATTTCTATACATATCAAACCAATGATCTAACTTAAAGGAAATATAAATTACTCCACAAGTTGAAAAGTTTTTAGTGGGTTCTGAACACAACCAATAACTAAAGTCTTGTATGCCCGGATTATGTCCAACCATAGCAATAGATTTAGCAGATTGTGAAGATAGTATTTCTATGAATATATCTCTAGAAGCATGATAAAGTCTAGGTTCTGAAATAAGTTTACTCTCATCAAAGCTAAGTTCTTTTGCAATTAACTCAGCTGTTGCAAGAGCTCGATTTGCACTACTTGAAATGAGTAAATCTAAGTTAATTTTATAATCCTTTATCCTCTGACCCATTAAAGGAGCATTCGTATTTCCCCTGTTGTTCAATGGCCTGTTATAATCTGAAAGGTTAGGATTAGACCAACTTGATTTAGCGTGTCTTATCAATAACAGGTTTAAATCCATATTTATATTTTAACCTTTTCGGTATTCATTTTAGAATAGGTATGTTGAGATATGGCAAAAATTATAAAAGAAGAATCTGTCCTTGGGGCTACCATTCAAGAAATTGATCTAAAGAATCCTTTAGACAGTGCCCTTAAGAATTTTATTGTTAAGGCCTTGGCTGAAAATGAAGTCATCTTTTTTAGAGATCAAGATATTTCTCCAGAACAACATAGAGCTTTTGCATCAAATTTTGGGAAACTACAAAACCATCCTGTCTACCCTACTGTCTCAGATTTCCCTGAGATAACTATCCTAGAGAATAATGAGAAAAACCCATCTAAAATAGAGAAATGGCACACAGACATGACTTTCAAAAAGATTCCTCCGCTGGGTAGCATCTTGCTTGGTAAAGTTATTCCTGAGAAAGGAGGAGACACGCTATTTGCTAGTCTTTCAGCTGCTTACAATGATTTATCTAATGATATGAAAACATCATTAGAGTCTTTGACAGCAATTCATAGTTTTGAGCATGGTTTTAAAGAAAGCCTCTCAGAACCTTATGGAAGAGAAAAATTAGCTCAAGCTTTAATCGATAATCCTCCTGTAGAACATCCAGTGATTCGAACTCACCCTTTTACCGGAAGAAAGCTTATTTATGTAAATAGTTTATTTACTCTAAAAATTAAAAACTTAGCTGATGAAGAGTCTGAAGAATTATTGCAATTTCTTTTTAACCACATAAAACAAAAAAGATTCCAATGTAGATTTTCTTGGGAGGTTAATTCAATAGCCTTTTGGGATAATAGATCAGTTATTCATAAACCTGATAATAACTATTGGCCGCAAGTCAGAAGAATGGAGAGAATAACCATTGAAGATAAAGAGAGACCCAGTTAATCCTGTTTGAAAAAATTTATCCACCATTTAGCAACCTCCATATTATCTGTTGTATCTTCCAGTAAACTTTTTTTAGCTAACTGAAACAAAGATCTTCCTAAAATTTCTTTTCTGCTAGAAGCAACATCTAAAGCGTATTGGGAGGTAAATTCAGGATGACCTTGCATACTCATTATGTGATTATCAATATAATACATAGCTATTGGAACTTGTTTATTTCCAGCAACTAATTTAGCACTGCGAGGTAATATTTTTACTTGATCTCTATGACTATGAATTAAAGCAATTGAAGGATTGTTAGTCTTTACCCAAGGGAATTGGGTAACAAAATTATATTGCTGCACTCCAACGGTCCACCCTTCAGCTGCATCTCCAGATTCTCCACCTAAAGCTTGGGCTATTAATTGATGTCCAAAACAAATGCCTAATAACTTCTTTTGTTTTTTATGAAGTAAGCGAATATATTCTTCTAAATTCTTAATCCAAGATTCATCATCATAAATACTCAACCGACTCCCTGTTATTATGTAACCTGAACAGTCTTCTTCTGAGTCAGGATATTCTCCTTTTACTACATCATAAATTTCTATTTCTATTGAAGGATCTAAATTTTTAAAAAGATTTATATAGAAGTCTCCTTGGTCTCCATGTTTTTTTTGTAAGTTTTCTAAAACATGATCTGTTAAAAGAATTCCTATATTCAGATTATTTTTCATAAAAGCATTAATGACTATAAACGAAGAGACTGCTATTCTTAATATTTATTATAAGGAGTATTGAATGAAAAAAGATTATGAATTTTTAAATACCTCTATCGATGGTCATATTCTTGAAGTAACCATTAATAGGCCAGAAGTCTATAACGCTTTACACCCTCCATCACAGCAAGAATTTCATGAAGTTTGGAATGAATTTGCTGATGATGAAGAACTTTGGATTGGAATAATTACAGGAACTGGAGATAAAGCCTTTTCAGCTGGAAACGACCTTAAATATCAAGCCTCTGGAGGCGAAATGACTGCTATACCTGAAAGCGGTTTTGCAGGGTTAACCAATAGGTTTGATCTAAATAAACCTATTATCGCAGCTGTCAATGGAGTAGCTATGGGGGGAGGCATGGAAATAGCGCTCGCCTGTGATTTAATAATTGCTTCAGATAATGCAAGATTTGCTTTACCAGAACCAAAAGTTGGTCTAGCTGCATTAGCTGGAGGAATGCAAAGACTTCCAAGACAGATAGGTATGAAAGCAGCCATGGGTATGATGCTAACAGGAAGGCATGTTGAAGCCTCTGAAGCTAAAGAGTTGGGAATCGTAAATGAGGTTGTAGAACAAAATAAACTATTAGATACCGCTAGATCATGGGCCAAACAAATTGAAGAATGTTCTCCCATGTCTATTAGAGCTACCAAGCAGGTTGCTTATCAAAGTTTAGGTGAAGCAGATCTACAAAAATCTATACAGGGACAGTACTCCGCTGTTGGAGAACTATTTAAGAGTGAAGATTTTGTTGAAGGACCTAAAGCTTTTGCAGAAAAAAGACCGCCAAAATGGAAAGGACGCTAAAGAAAAATATATCGCTTTACCTTAAAGCGTGTTTCTTTTTACTCTTCATTAATACTGTGACTTCAGAAGAAGGTGGAGATAAAAACTTCGGGATTGTCATTCATGGAGGAGCTGGATCTTATGAGAATCTCTCCGCTGAAAAGGAGAAAGCATACAAAGATGGAGTTAATGAAGCTTTAATTAAGGGTTATGAAATGCTCAAATCAGGTGGAAGTGGTCTAGATGCTGTAACAGAAGCTGTATCTATTTTAGAAGATTTTCCACTTTTTAATGCAGGAAGAGGCTCAGTCTATACTTCAAAGGAAACTCAAGAGATGGATGCTTCTATAATGGATGGCTTGAATGGAATGGCAGGAGCTGTTGCTTCTGTCTCTACTATTAAAAATCCAATTCGCTTAGCACGAGCTGTGATGGAAAAATCACCTCATGTATTACTGGTAGGTGAGGGTGCTGAAGATTTTGCAAAACAGAATAAAATTAAAACCGTAGATCCTTCTTACTTTCACTCTGAAAAAAATCTTCAAAGGGTTAGAAAACTCAAGAAAGATAAAAAATTAGGAACAGTAGGAGCAATAGCTTTAGACAAGCAAGGAAATTTAGCTGCAGCTACTTCAACTGGTGGAAGATCTAACAAGAGGCCAGGAAGAGTTGGAGATTCGCCTATTCTTGGTGCTGGAACTTGGGCTGAAAATGGATTTTGTGCTGTATCTGGAACGGGTCATGGGGAATATTTCATGAGACAACTAACAGCAGCAGAAGTTTGCAACAAAATGAAGTATCTCCAGATGTCTCTAGAAGATGCCGCTAATGCTGTTGTAGAGAGACTTTCTAAGACAGGAGGAGCGGGAGGTATAATTGCTATAGATTCGACAGGAAAAATGTCTGCCCCTTTCAATACTGCTGGCATGGTCAGAGGGATGTATTCCAAAGAAGAAGGTAAAACAATTAAAATTTATAAAGAAGATTAATCTATAAAGAATAGGTAAAAAAGTCTTTTAAGGTAATTGAATTAATTAATGTAAATTTCTTAACATTCTGTTTAC
>CAZMZZ010000059.1:0-4809 GCA_964571215.1 uncultured Gammaproteobacteria bacterium | reverse complement strand
TTTCTTAGTATATAATTTTTTGAACACTAAAAGATTATGGTAAATAAATTAGTTAGTCATTTTAACGAAAAGGGTTTCGTAATTGCAGAGAATCTTCTAGAAGTCTCTGAAATAGATCATTATGGAAAAGAATTAAAGAGAGCAGTTAAAAGTAGAAAAAAGCTAGATAAAAGAGAGCTTAAAGATAAATCAGACTATGAACAATCTTTTATACAGTGCCAGAATCTTTGGGAAGATTTTGCTGAATTAAGAAAATTAACCTTTAATCAAAGAATTGCTGGTACCGCAGCAAGGCTACTAGGGGTGAAGAGATTAAGAGTATGGCATGATCAAGCTCTAGTTAAAGAAAGTGGAGGAAGAAAAACAGATACTCACCAAGACCAGGCTTATTGGCCCATAAAAGAGTCAAAGACCATAACAGCTTGGATACCGATGGTACCCATTTCAAAGGACAACGGACATATGGGGTTTTTTCCTGGATCACACAAAGGAAAGAAAATTAAATTTATAAATATATTTAAAGGAAGAGTAGAAAAAGAAGAGTTAGAAAATATAGAGCAAATTCAAGGAATTACCCCTGAATATGTTGATCTTAATGTCGGAGATGTGTCTTTCCATCATGGATTAACTTTTCATAATGCAAAATCAAATACTAGCTCTGAAGATAGATTTGTATTTACTATAATTTTTTTTGCTGATGGCTGTACACGAGGCAATGATCAATTCCATTTTAGCGTTGATAGGGCTTCTTTAAAGATAGGAGATAAAATAGATAGTGATGTCACACCAATTGCTTTCCCTATAACTAAACTTCCTTCAAAACCTAAGAATCCTTTTTCTTCAGAATTTAACTTCACACAAGCTTTAGGTCTTTTACCTCAAGATTAACTTTGTTGTTTAGCAAAATGCTCCATTAAGAGAGGTTTAACCTTATTCTTCCAGATTTCATAACCTTTCTGATTTATATGGAGACCATCTTCCACAAATAGATCAGGATTCGCTTTTCCTTCCTTAAGCATAGCCTCCCACACATCTATGAAGAAAAGGTTATCTTCTTTTATTGATAAATCAGATGTTAGCCTATTTAAGTATAATTCTTTATTTCTTAAGTGATATCTTGCTGTTGAAGGTTTAACTCCTATTACAAATATTTTAGTGTTTGGTAAGTTTTCCTTTATGGAATTAAAAAAGATTAGGAAATCTTTAAAGACTTCTTGAGGAGTCTTTAAAGCTGCCAAGTCATTCGTACCACAAAAGAAGACAATTCCTAGAGGTTCATATGGGAGTACTATCTCTTTAAGATGATAATTTACATGACTAATATGAGCTCCTCCAAAACCTCTATTAAGGATTTTTAGAGGACTCATGTCTTCTTTTAAGGTTTTCCAGTAGACTATACTTGAACTACCAATAAACAAAATAGACCCCTTTTTAGGAGAGTTTATCTTATCTTCTTCTAAGAATTCATTTACTTGATCTTCAAAAAAATTCGGTTCAGTCCATTTAGAGAGAAAAATAGCCCAAGCCTTTATCTTGATTTCAGAAGCATCCTGATTCATGGCTTTTGATTCTTGTCTTATCATTTCTTCATAATCATTTATTTCTTTGGAACAGGATAAAAGCAAGCCTAAAAGAAATAAAAAAAGAATAGTTTGTTTTTTCTTCTTATTTTTATGCATTTCCATAGTCTGGACTAACCATAGTAAGATCAAAGCCTAACTCTTTTGAGACTCCAGCAACTTTATCCTCAATTCTAGTATCAAAAATTATTTCATATTTAGCCGGAGCAATAATCCAGGCGTTTTCTGTTAACTCAAAATCTAATTGTCCAGCGCTCCACCCGGAATAGCCTAAGGTTATTAAATATTTATCAGGACCTTGTCCAGATGCAATTGATTCTAGTATATCCTTTGAAGTGCTTAGGCTTATTTCGTCATTTACACTGATTGTAGATTCCCATTTTCCTAGAGTAGGGTGGAGTACAAAGACAGCACCAGGATTTACTGGACCTCCCATCAATAGTTTCTCCTGAAAAGGATTTGATGATAACTGAAGATCTAAGCTCTTAAATAAATCTTCTGTTTTTATATTTATTGTCCTATTTATTATTATTCCCATAGAACCCTCAAGATTATGCTCGCAAACATAAATGAGACTATTAGTGAAATAAGAAGAATTGTCTTCGCTAGGTGAAAAGTAAAGTAACTTATTTTTGCAGGTTTCTTTAGATTGCTTAGACATCTACGGAGGCTTTTTTATATTGATTAAAAAAATAAAATGCACATACAACTAGGGCATGATCTATTTTACCTTCCCTTATCAACTCTGTAACTTCTTCAAGATTTACTTCAATAACCTCTATATCTTCCATTCCATCAAGGTTTTGATCGAAACTTTTTTCTGCGTTTAAAGCAAGGAAGGAGTAGGTGAAATTAGACATAAGGGCTGGGTTTGGATTAACCCTTCCTATTTCTATAACTTTTTCAGCTACAAATCCGGTTTCTTCTTTTAGTTCTCTAATTGCTGCTTCTTTAGGATTTTCCCCCCTATCTATCATCCCTCCAGGTATCTCAAGAGTTATTTCCTGGTTACCAAATCTATATTGCTTTATTAAAACAACTTTTTTTTCAGCAGTTATAGGAATGATGTTTATCCAGTTAGGAGCATCCATGACCCAAACTGGATGCACCTTATCAGTTTTTGGAGATTGCACTTTGTCTTCTCTGAAACCAAAAATTTTATTACCAAATAACTGCTTACTTTCAAGACTTTTCCATTTTTTAGGCATCTTTCCTTTTTCCTCCAGCTTCTTTATCATTCTATTCGATATTGGATCTTAGTAGATTAAAATTTTAGACTTTTGTAATGTCATTTGAAGAACTAACTGATTGGTTTTTACAAAACCCTGATTTAGGCGGGATTTTCATGTTTCTTTTGGGTTTCTTGGAGTCTTTTGTTTTAACAGGACTCATTTGGCCAAGTGCTTTACTTTTATTTGTAGCTATTGCTTTAAATCAAGCTGATCTTAACCTTCTAGTAATCTGCTTAGGAGCAATTTCAGGTTCTTTTTTAGGAGATTTAATTAGTTTTTTACTGGGTTATTATTATGGTCCAAAGATTAAAGAAAGTCGGATACTTAAAAAGAGAGATTATATATTTCAAAAAGGGGAAAAATTTTTCGAAAAATATGGAATTGGGGCGATTTTCATAGGTAGGTTTTTACCTGCTATTAGGCCTGTGGTACCCATTGTTGCAGGATTAATTCAGATGCCTAAACAAAGATTTATAATTACAGCTATTCTGGCTTGTATCTCTTGGTCAATAGCTCTAGCAATTTTAGTTGTAGGAATGGATAATATTATCTCTTTATTTTATTTTTAGGAGCTTTTTATGTCAAAACATGCTGCACTAAATACCTTTGGTAGATCTGGCAATCCTGTTTTTGGAAATAGATTTGATGGAGATGCTCAATTTTCTGATCTCCCTATAGAAAAGAAAATGACATTGGAAGGAACTGTTAACAAAACAGGGATATTACTTCTTTTATGTTTTTCGTCAGCAGCTGTAACATGGAACTTTCCTTCTCCTATATTGATGGGTATAGGAATTGTGGGAGGTCTTGTTATGGCTCTTTTCACTATATTTAGACCTACTTCAGCTAGTTTTACTTCCCCTTTATATGCCTTATTGCAGGGCTTGGCTTTAGGTGGAATATCAGTAATGTTTGAGAACAAATTTCCTGGAATTGCTATTCAAGCCGTTGGCTTAACTTTTGGGACTTTAGCTTCTTTATTATTTTGTTATAAAACAGGGCTTATAAAACCAACTGAAAATTTTAGACTTATGGTCGTAGGTGCAACTGGAGGAATATTTCTTCTTTATCTTGTTAGCTTTCTTATGCAAATTTTTGGAGGCTCAGGAGTTGGGTTTATACATTCTAATGGACTTATGGGAATAGGTTTCAGTCTCTTTGTTGTAGGGATAGCTGCATTAAATTTAGTTTTGGACTTTGATTTTATTGAACAAGGTTCTGAAAACGGTCTTCCTAAACATATGGAGTGGTTCGGTGCTTTTAGTCTAATGGTTACTCTTGTTTGGCTTTATTTAGAAATTCTTCGATTGCTAGCAAAAATTCGTTCTAGATAGATGGATCTTAATACGATACTCTTTGGTGGTATCGCCATATTGTCCTTTTTTACTTTTTTTTATTTAGGAAGATTAAGGGCTTCTAAATCTCAAAGAGAGAGGTCAAACAAAATAAATTGGTCTCAAAGATTTAGTTATAGAGGATGTCTGATAATTGCTCTAGGTATTTTCCTCTTTTTTTATCTTTTATTCTCTGTGATTAGATAATATATTAGATTTTATCTAACCTAATTCTAAGACCATCGGAGGCCATTGGCATAGGAAAATACTGAAAACTGGGTTCGTAATTTTCGTCAATTTGTATTTTATACTTACTCAATATCTGATGGATAAATACTCTTGCATTCATTAAGGCAAAGTGCATTCCTATACATTTATGGGCACCGCCTCCGAAAGGAGTATAACAGTAAGGATGTCTTTTATCTTCTGCTCTAGTTTCTTCAAATCTGTTGGGATCAAAGACTAAAGGTTTATCCCACCATTCATTCATTCTGTGAACATAACAGAGTCCTAAAGTAAGATGAGTATCCGCAGGAATTCTATATCCAGCAATTTCTGTTTCTTTAATACTTCTTCTTCCAAGCATCATAACCGAAGGGTTTAATCTGAGGGTTTCTTTGAATACTAATTCTGTTTGGGTCATTTTATTTAAGTCGTCATATT
>CAZMZZ010000058.1:0-5223 GCA_964571215.1 uncultured Gammaproteobacteria bacterium | reverse complement strand
GAGTATCTCTTTTAGTCTAGTTGGTGTTCTTCGAAAGTAATAGAATATATCTTTATTACTACCACGGAGTTTAAGATATTGTTCCTTGTCAGTCATAAAATGAGGTCGCCTAATATATGGGAAGATGTATCCATAATGTATCCATATTGTGGCACAGGATGTATCCATGAAGCAAGTAACTACTTGTTAAATAAAGTAATAACAATGTATAATAAAGAAATAGTGTCGCTTCCCCTAGGGGACGCCAGCTTTCTGAAACCTTGATAGAATAGTGTTTTCTATGCAAGCTAATTGGACACATCACTTTGCTCAAATTAATGATATTAAGATGCATTATGTTGAGGATTCTTCTAATCATAAAAGTGATTTATCGCCAGTTATTTTTTGTCACGGATTTCCAATGTTATGGTTTAGTTGGCATCGTCAAATCTCTGCCCTTGCTGAAGCAGGCTACAGAGTAATCGCCCCTTCTATGAGAGGCATGGGAAGGACAGATAGTCCTCTAGAGCCAGAAGAGTATAGCGTTAAGAAAATTACTGCTGATTTACTTGGTTTGCTAGACCATTGCAATATAGATAAGACAACTTTTGTCGGAATTGATTTTGGTTCCTTTGCAATTCAAGATTTCGCCTTAAGACATCCAGAACGTGTAAATTCTATAATATGTTTAGAAAATCCTGCAGCTCCGCATAATCCAAATAAATCCCCTTTAACAGAATACGCAGAAATGGGTGCCAAACATTTCCTTCATATTGAATATTTTCGAATTCCTCCACGTGCGGATATAGAGTTAGCAGCCTCTCCAAGAGAATTCTTAAAAAAAGTCATGTGGATACTTAGTGGTCAGGCAAATTATTTTGATGTTTTTAAACATCCACCAGGAACAAGCTATATAGATGCTATGAAGGAGCCTCCTCCACTTCCTTGGGATTGGCTTAGTGAAACAGAGTTTGAATATTTTGTTGCAGAGTATAGTCAATCAGGTTTTACAGGTGGTCTCAATTGGTATCGTTCTATGGACTTGAAATGGGAGGAACGTAAAGCTTTTGAAGGCGTTGAAAGTGAAGTAGATGCTTGGTTTATTGGTAGTGAAAAAGATGTTGATCTTGAAGGTTTCCATGGTGATGACCCTATAGGGTTAATGAGAGCAATTTTTCCAAAATTACATGAGGTTACGATGATACCTAATGTAGGACACATGATTTCACTGGAGGCTTCAGAAGAACTCAATAAAGTTTTATTGAGTTACTTAGAAAAAATTCATCAATTATGATCTTTAACATTACATTTCTAAAATGTAATTAATTAAAATCTTCCTGCAATGATGATGAAGGAAATATAATCACTTAAATTAAATTAGAAGAGAAATTAATATGGAATTAAAACAAAAAGTTTGGGAAATTCATCCAGATGAGTTTATTTCTAGAGCCCGTAAATTACATCCAGTTTTAAAACAAAGAGCTCAGAAAACAAGAGAAGACAGGAAGGTGCCTAAAGAGACTATTCAAGAACTTAAAGATGCTGAGTTCTTTAGAATGATGAGACCAAAAAAATGGGGGGGTTATGAAATGAACCCTAAATATTTTTATGATGTTGTTTTTGAAATTTCTCGTGTATGCCCATCAACAGGTTGGGTTCTGAGTGTGGTGGGTGTTCATGACTGGCAAATGGCATTATTAGATGATCAGGCAGCTCAAGATGTTTGGGGCAAAGATTTAGATACTTTAATTTGTTCTTCTTATATGCCAACCGGTAAAACTACACCTACAGAAGGAGGTGTTATTTTTAATGGAACCTGGAATTTTAGTTCGGGATGCGATCATGCTAAATGGGCTTTTTTAGGTGGAACTATGACCTCAAGTGAAGGTCCAGTAGACTTAGGCGATATCAAATCCTTTTTAGTTCCTTCTTCTGATTTTAAAATAATAGATGATTGGTACACAACTGGTTTGCAAGGATCGGGTAGCAAATCAATTGTTGTAAAAGATGTATTTGTTCCATCTTATAGAATTCATGGTTTTAAAGAAGGGTTTGAATGCAATAGCCCTGGGATTAAAATAAATAAAGCTCCTATCTTTAAATTACCTTTTGGTCAGGTTTTTGTTAGAGCTGTTTCAATGCCTAGTGTTGGTACAGCTCAAGGCGCTTTAGATGCTTATTGTGAATATAATAAGTCTCGTCTTAGTAGTACTGGAGTTCCAGCATCTACGAATCCAGCTAGTCTTCATGCGGCAACTGTTGCTAATAGTGCTATAAGAGCTGCAGTTTTAAAAATGCATGATGCTTATGACAGCTTATTAGGATATGTAGAATCAAAAAAAGACTTTCCAGATTATGTCAGAGCAGAATATAGATATGATGCAGCTGAAGCTGTGACATCATGTGTTAATGCAGTCCAAGATTTATTATCTAACTCAGGAGGAAGAGCAATACATCAAGGAAATGCTGTTAATGAATTTTTACAAGACATGCAAGCTTTTAGGCAACATGCAGCTAATCAACCACATGCCTTAGATGTAAACTTAGGGTCAGTTCTGTTTGGAGAGCCAAACGTCGACTATTTTTCATAATCCCTTAGATTTAATATCTAATATCTAACTTATTAAAAGAACTACCTAAGAATTAGATAATTCTTTATATGTATGTATACTTGATGCAAGAGATTGTAGTTTCTTTTAAAGGATATTTAATTATTTAATTTTTTTTAAGGAGGACTTTATGTCAAAATTTTTTAAGGTTTTTTTTATTTTTTCACTAAGTTTTAATCTTTATTTAGTACCGATATTTTTTTCAAATTTTCTCTTTTCAGATGACGAAGATCAATCTTCATTGTCTATTGAAGAAGTAATAGTAACAGCTAGAAAAAAATCTGAGAATCTTCAATCCGTCCCTGTTTCTATTACAGCCCTGACTGCCAGTCAAATAGAGGATAGTTTTTTACCCGATATTAATAGTTTAGATCAACTTGTTCCAAATCTAAGTATGACAACTAGTACTGAAGGAAGCGGATCAACTGTTCAAGCTTTCATTAGAGGAATTGGAGAAGCAGATTTTGCTCCTTATTTAGATCCAGGTGTAGGCATATATGTCGATGGAGTTTATTTAGCTAGAACTATGGGATCTAACTTAGAATTTAATGATATTGAAAGAATATCTGTTCTAAGAGGCCCGCAAGGAACTTTGTATGGAAGAAACACAATAGGAGGTGCAATTAATATAGTCACTAGAGAGCCTTCAGGGAATGCTCCAAGTAAAATATCTATTACGACAGGCGAATATGGATACATAGGATTTTCTGGTTATAGCGAAGCTTCACTAAGTGAATCAACTTCAGCAAGCATTTCAGTTTTATCTAAACAATCAGATGGGTGGCAAAAAAGGGATAATGCAGATAATGGTGGCAATCATGACTTGATGGGCGCAAGAGCCCATTTAGTTTATGTATCTGATGATAATTTTAAATCTCATTTAATTTTTGACACAACTACACAAGATCAACAAACACAACCAAATGTCTTAGCTAATTTTGATGGAACTCAAATATTTCCTAGTTTTTATAACGGTTTTGTAGCTTCGATGACAGGTTCTGTTTGTTGCACTGCTAATGAAGATATAGACAGGAGCTCAAATTCAAATCTAACTAAAGATGAAGTAGATACTTTTGGCTTTAGCTGGACAAATTCATGGGATTTAGGCTCAAGTAATTTTAAATCAATAACTGGTTATAGAGACCTAGAATCAGAGCAGTTTCGAGATAGTGACAATAGCCCTTTACCTTTCTTTAGTGTAGGAACACAAATAGAGCATGATCAGACAAGTCAAGAATTTTTATTTTCTGGCACTAGTAATAATGACTCCATAGATTGGGTTTTAGGGGCCTATTATTTTCAAGAAGATACCTTCCATGGCACAGATGTAACTGTTGGTGAGGGAATATTTCAATCCTTGTCTGCTTTACCTTTTTCTATAACCTTATTTCCTGGAGGTCCTCCACTGGCTTTCTTGGCTATTCCATTTGATTTAACGCTCCGATTTGACAGAAATCAAAAGGTAACTAGTAAGGCAGTTTATGCACATTCTATTTATAGTATGACAGATAAATTAAGATTAACTTTAGCTGCTAGATATACTAAAGATGAAAAAGAGATGTCTATGTACTCTCTAAAAAGAGCAAGTCAAGTTCCTATTATTGCACCTGGAGCAACTGATGAAGAGAGTTGTGGAGATGTAAGAATGCAAGGGAAAGGTAGTATTTATAATTGCTCTAATTCATGGTCTGAGTTTTCACCTAAAATTGGCATAGATTATCAAGTAAATGATGATGTAATGACTTACTTTCATGTTTCTAAAGGCTTTAGGAGTGGTGTTTTCAATGCTAGGCCTTTAGCTCCAAATGAAGTTTCTTCTGCTGAACCAGAAACTCTTACAAGTTATGAATTTGGCTTTAAATCACAATGGTATGATAATCGTTTTCAATTAAATGGTTCTATATTTAATCAAGAATATGAAAATCAACAATTTCTAGTTAATAGGAGTTCTGATTCAGCTCAAGGTGCCTTAGCTTTAATAGTTGAGAACGCAGCAGAATCTAGCGCACTTGGATTTGAATTAGACTTTCTTGCATTGATTAATAATTCTTTAACCTTGAGGGGTGGTATAAGTCATATAGATCCAGAATATGATTCTTTTCAAGAGCGAATCCCAGACCCCAACAATCCTAGTTCAAGCATCTTAAATGATGTGAGTGATAGACCTTTTAGGTATTCTCCAGATTGGACTGCCAATTTAGGCTTGGATTACTTAGTACCAATTGCATCAACAGGAGGTACTCTTAGACTTCATTCTCATTTAGCTTACAAAGGCCAAGTTTATTATTCTTTTGATAGAGCTGCTAGTTCCTTTGATCTTTTTGATGTAGACGGGTTTACCACTGTAAACGCTGGTTTAACTTATGTGTCTTCTGATCAAAAATGGGAAATTTCAGCTTATGGAAAAAATTTATCTGACAAAAGATCTATCATAGGAGGATTTGGAGTTGATGCTTTTGGAACTACAGATGTTAGATATTCTGATCCTAGAATCATGTACCTTGGTCTAAAATATATGACTGATTAAAGTAAGTTATTTAGTTTTAAGAATATTTTATCAACTAGTTTATGAATATAGACAGACGCGTTCAGATATTAGAAGATATTGAAGAAATTAAAAACTTAAAGTCTAGAT
>CAZMZZ010000057.1:0-5254 GCA_964571215.1 uncultured Gammaproteobacteria bacterium | reverse complement strand
GATAAAATCGTTGCTATAAGTAATGAAGGAAGAATGTTGGTATTTAATATTTCTGAATTACCTGAACTTTCAAAAGGAAAAGGAAATAAAATAATTGGAATACCAAAAGAAAGGTATAAGGCTGGCCAAGAAAACCTTCATTCTTTAGTGGTTATTAGTGAAGGAAATGAACTTAAGCTTATTAATGGAAAAAGACATTTTACAGTTAAGGAGAAAGACATAAGGAATTTTGAAGGGGCTCGAGGAAGAAGGGGAAGTTTATTGCCTAAAGTTTTTAGAAAAATTGATTTTGTTGAGGTAATAAATCCAAAGGAAGACATCAAAACTGCTTCTGAAGAAGGGTAAATTTAATGTTTGAATATTTAATTTTATATTCGTTAGCATTTTTAATTATTCTTTCTTCAACTGTAATTTTTCTTCTTTTGAGACCAAGAAAAAAGAAAGAAGAGAACTCAATAAGAAATTTACTTGAGGATTATGAAAAAACTCAGCTGCAACAAGGAGAGTCTTTAAAACGTCAAGAGGATTCATTAACAAGACTTACAAATGATATCCAATCATTCCAAGAACCATTAAATAAACTAAGAAATTACCTTTCTGGAGGAACAAAAGCTGGTCAGTTTGGAGAGTGGTCCCTAGAGGCAATAATTAGAGATATCTTTCCAGAAAATTTATTTATAAAGAATGCTGAAATAGTTTCTGGTTCTGGAGAGAGGGTAGAATTTGTTATAAAACTTCCTGAGAAATTGTTAATGCCTATAGACGCAAAGTTTTCTTCAGGACTTTTCGATAATTACCTAGAGGCTTCTAAGAAAGGGGATAAAGATAAAGTTGATAAATCCAAAAATGAGATTAAAAGAAGAGCTATTCAGAATGCTAAAGATATAAGCGAAAAATATATACAAACAGGAATAACAACAGACTTAGCAGTGATGTTTATTCCTAGCGAAAATATTCAGCAATTAATTGATTCACTGGGTATAAGAGAGCAACTATTTAGGGATTTTAGGGTTCTTATGTTAGGTCCAAACTCTTTAGCAGCATATCTTATAAGTTTGCATATGGGTTTTAGAAATATAGCGCTTAACGACAGAGCAAAAGAAATAATAATAGAATTTGGTAAATTAAAAAAAGAATTTGAAAACTTTAGTCATTCTACCGAGGAACTCAGAAAGAAGGCTGAAGCGATGATAAAAGCGATAGATAACCACGAGACTCGAGAAAGGCAAATGTCTAGATATATAGATCGCATAGATTCTTTAGACTAATGAAACTCCCTAAAAGGGTAAATCTATAAAAGATGCAGTGGAATTGGCAAGAAGAAGTGCTAAGCTAATGATATTATATAGTTAGGAGAATATTAATGACTGAACTCGGTTTAATGATTGGTTCTAGCCCAATTTTGTGGATTATTGCATCGATACCTTTACTTGTTTGGCTTTGGGAAGAAAGCAAAGACAATTAAACTCATAATTTCTTATGAAAATATTTAAAATTTTCTTTGTTCTTATTATCTTAGGAATTCTAGGTTTTGTCCTTTTCAGTTTTCCTCCTGTTCAAGATCGAATAGTTAAAGGTGTCATCCAACAAATGATTCTGGAAGAAACTCTTCCTGCAGAAGATTCACTAAGTGCAATAGTTTGCGGTTCTAGGTCTCCTCTTCCTCATCCCTCAAGAGATGGGACTTGCATACTGGTTATTGCTGGAGATGATCTTTATGTAGTTGATACAGGAGTTGGTTCAGCTAATAACTTGAGTCAGTGGAGAATTCCTTTTAACAAGATAAAAGCAGTTCTTTTAACCCACTTACATTCTGATCATATTAGTGATCTACCAGAGTTCAACCTGCAGACATGGATCAATCAAAATAGATCTTCCAAACTTACTGTATGGGGTCCTGAGGGTGTTGAGACAGTGGTTAAAGGCTTTAATGACGCTTTTTCACCAGATAAATTTTTTAGAAATGCCCATCATGGAGATGAGTTAGCACCTTTAAAAGTAGCTGGAATGAAACCTAATGTCATTAACCTTAACAAACCAAGAATAGTTCAAACGGAGGACCTAACTGTAACTGCTTTTAAAGTTAAGCATGACCCGGTAAAGCCTTCTTTGGGTTACAGATTTGACTACAAGGGTAGGTCATTAGTTATTAGTGGTGACACATCACCTAGTCAAAATCTGATTGATAACTCCATGGGAGTAGATGTTTTATTTCATGAGGCACAAGCGAATCATATTCTCTTACCTATGAAGGAAATAATGATTAAAGCAGGCAGCATAGGAACTGCTAAACTTTTAGATGATATAACCACCTACCATACTACTCCTGAAGAAGCAGCTGAAATAGCTAACAAAGCTAATGTTGGACATCTTGTTTTTTATCATCTAACTCCTGCACCGCGTAACTCTACTTTGGAAACAATATTTGTAAGAGGGGTGAATAAGATAAGAAGAGAATGGACTTTATCTAATGATGGAACGATGATAACTCTTCCTATAGGCTCAAAAGAAATTAAGATAGTTAATATTGATTAACTTTCAAATTTATTTATAGCTTTTTCTAACCTTTCTAAAGCTGTTGTTATTTCTTCTTCTGCAATATTCAGTGCAGGGGCAATTCTTAGCGTAGAAGTGCCTGCTGAAACAGCTATAACTCC
Source organism: uncultured Gammaproteobacteria bacterium (assembly GCA_964571215.1). GTDB lineage: Bacteria > Pseudomonadota > Gammaproteobacteria > Magnimaribacterales > Magnimaribacteraceae > CAJWPI01. The sequence goes on along the minus strand of CAZMZZ010000057.1, from coordinate 2,597 downwards.
TTCTTTATAACAAAAATCTAGTAAGGTTCTTACTTCTCCAACTCTTTTCAGGTCACATCCAATCCATAAACCTGCAGACCTTATTTCACTAAAACATTTGTATTTCGAAGATATTCTTTCCAGCCCATTAACTAATATTTTTTCTTTTCTTATTATCTTTTCTAATAGTTCTGGATTATTAACTTTTTCTAATACTTTATTCGCAACTGCACAAACTAATGGGTTACCGCCAAAGGTACTTCCATGAGTTCCCGTCTCTAATGATTCCGCTAACTTATTTGTAACTAATGTAGCTGCAATAGGGAGACCCCCTCCAAGTCCCTTAGCGGTAGTAAGGATATCGGGTATTACTCCGTATTTCATATATGCATAAAGACTGCCCGTTCTTCCAATTCCACTCTGAATTTCATCAAATATCAGTAATACACTATGTTTATTACAAATTTCTCTCAAACCTTTCAGAAAAGATTTAGTAGCAGGTTGAATCCCTGACTCTCCCTGAATGGGTTCAATGATAATGGCAGCTGTATTTTTAGAGATAATTTCTTTTACCGAGCTAAGATCATTAAATTTGGCCTTTAAGATTAATTCTGGTAGCGGGCCAAATCCTTCTTTAAATGTTTCTGAATCACCCAGTGCAATGTTTAGTAATGATCTCCCATGAAAAGAATTCGTAAAGCTTACTATTTCTGTCTTTTTAATATTTTTTTTGAAATAAAACCTTCTGGCTATCTTTATAGCCGTTTCATTTGCTTCAGATCCTGAATTAGAAAAAAATACTTTGTCAGCAAAAGTAGAATCGGTGAGACTCTTTGCAAGTTCAATTGCAGGTTTATTGATAAAGAAATTACTTGTGTGCCATATCTTCTTACTTTGAGTGTGTAAAACAGAGAGTAAATCGGGATTAGAATGGCCGAGGCAATTTACAGCTATTCCTCCCCCTAGATCAATGTAATGTTTATTATTTTGATCCCAAACCTCAGATCCTAAAGCTTTTTTAGGAACAAAGTTTGCTGGAGCATAAGTGGGGATTATTACTCTTTCATAATCTTTTTTTAGAATGGCATTTTTATTCTTATCTTTACTCATCTAAATAATTCTCTTTTGAAGGCGCTGTATTGTATGTACTATTTCTATATGGTCCAAATAGAAAGTAACTCAGAAAATAAATCTTTTAGAATTCTATTGAGTCCTAATCGATCATTATCATGGAAATCAACCTGCATTTTTTTATTATTTATTTCAATTACTTGCTTAACTATAGGGATAGGATTTAGTTTAGTAGGAGCTCAATTAATTCTTCCTTTTGCAGGCCTTGAAGTAATTTTAGTTAGCGTCTGTGTTTATTTAGTTTTTAGAAAGACATCTTCTAGTGAAGTAATATATCTAAGTCCCAACAGACTAAAGATAGAGAAGGGGATTAATAAACCAAAACATGTTTGGGAATTTTTTAGACTCTGGTCTTCAATAATTGTAGAGAAACCGTTACATCCTTGGTATCCAGCTTATATAGTTGTAAGTTCAAAAGGAGAAAGAATTCCTATAGGTAATTTCCTATCTGAAGAAGAAAAGTTACAGCTAGTAAGGCATCTTGAGAAGATTATCTATTCGTATCGATAAAGCTATTTTCTTTGGTTAAAGCGTCTTCCTACCATTGCGGAAGCAATATTAATTTTTTGGATATCAATAGTTCCTCCAGCTATTCCCCAGCCCCAGGCATCTCTTAACCTTCGTTCCATTTGATATTCTTTATTGAAACCATATCCACCCATTAATTGGACAGCTGCTCCAGTTACTTCACGGGCCATTTCATTAGAGAAACACTTACCTACACTAGACTCAAAGATACTTGGCAATCCTTCAGCAGCATTATGAGCTGCCCTATGTATTAATAATCGTGCTGCTTCAGTTTGCATTGCCATTTCGGCAAGCTTAATTTGAACAGCTTGAAATTCTACTATAGGTTTACCGAACTGCTCCCTTTCTTGGACATATTGAAGAACTTCTTCCAAAGCACCTGAAGCTTGACCTAGGGACATTGTGGCGTTACCACATCTTTCTAGATCAAAAGCTTCCATTAACTTTTTAAAGCCTCCATTAGCTTCTACAACAATATTCTCTTTAGGAATTTCAACATTATCAAAAAATATATCTGCAGAAGGAATGCCATTCCAACCCATAAGTTGCTCAGGTTCTCCAAAGCTTATTCCGCTAGTTTCTTTTTCTACATAAACTGCCCCTATCCCCTTAGATCCAGGTTCATCAGACATACGACAATAGACTACATAACCTCCGGCATGACCAGCTCCTGAACACCATCTTTTTGTTCCATTTAAAACTACATTTTCACCTTTAATTTCTGCTTTAGTAATTAGATCGGTTAAAGCGGAACCAGCATTTGGTTCTGACATTGAGACTGCAACAAAGAGATTTCCCTTACAAACATCAGGAATAATTTTTTCTTTAAGTTTTTCATTTGCAAAATGTTCAACAGCTTTAATTGGACCAACATTACTTTCGAAGATAGGCCAAGCAACTGCTGAAGAAACTTTAGCAAATTCTTCTAAAACTAATAGAGCATCTATATTAGATAAACC
>CAZMZZ010000056.1:0-5303 GCA_964571215.1 uncultured Gammaproteobacteria bacterium | reverse complement strand
ATGAGCTTTAGAAGAGAGAAGAATTTACCGCGAGGAGGGCCAGATGGAGGAGATGGAGGTAAAGGGGGCAGTATATTTATAAGAGCAACAGAAGGATTAAATACCCTATATGATTTTAGACATAAAGAAAAGTTTTCAGCAAAGGATGGTTCTAAAGGACAGAGTAGAAATAGAACTGGTTCTGATGGAGAAGATTTAGTCATTGAGGTTCCTTGTGGAACTGTCATTTATGATAATTTAATAAATGAGGAAATAATTGATTTAAAAGAAAACTTTGATGAGATTGAAATTGTTTCTGGTGGAAAAGGGGGAAACGGAAATGCAAAGTATAAAAGCTCAAAAAATCGTTCTCCAAAAAAAATTACTGAAGGTAGTGAAGGACAAGAAAGATCTCTCAGAATGGAATTAAAAGTTCTAGCTGATGTAGGACTTCTCGGAAAGCCTAATGCAGGTAAATCTTCGTTAGTAAAGGCTGTATCGAACGCAACACCAAAGATTGCTGATTATGAGTTTACAACTTTAAATCCAACCTTGGGAGTGGTAAGTCTTTCAAACTATGCCAGTTTTGTAATTTCAGATATTCCAGGACTTATTGCAGGGGCATCTCAAGGAAAGGGTCTGGGTTTAAAATTTTTAAAACATTTATCTAGAACTAAGGTAATTTTACTTGTAGTAGATATTTTTCAAAAGGAAGCATCAGAAGTAATTAAAGAAGTTAAATTGCTAACGGATGAATTAGAAACTTTCGACAGAAATCTTGAGAAAAGATTAGGTTGGTTAGTTTTGAATAAGATTGATTTACTAGATAAGGAGGTTATTGAAAAAATAGTAGAAGAATTGGAGATACATTTTAAAAAAATAATGAAAATATACACCGTTTCAGCGACACTTAAGAAGGGTACAGATTATCTAATAAAAGATTTAGGTAAATTTTTGGGAAATCTTCATGAGAAATAATAAACAGAGGTGGATTATTAAAGCTGGAAGTAGTCTTGTTTCTGGTAAACAAGAGGGAATAAATGCAGTATTCATTAAAAACTTAGTTTCTCAGGTTCATGAATTGATTAAAAATAATATTGAAGTAATTATTGTTTCTTCTGGTGCCATTGCTAAGGGCATGTTTGAGTTAAATTTAAAAGAAAGGCCAGCTACTTTAAACTTGCTTCAAGCAACAGCAGCAGTAGGACAAGTAGGTTTAATCAATAATTATGAACGTGCATTTAGTAAGCTAAATTTAAAAACAGCTCAAGTTTTGGTCAGCCACGATGATATCGCTGACAGAGAGAGATATTTAAACTCCAGAAGAAGTCTACAGGCCTTAATAGCTCTAGGAGTTATACCTATAATCAATGAGAACGATAGTGTTGCTACAGAAGAAATAACCTTTGGTGATAATGATATGTTAGCAGGTGCTTTATCAGGATTGGTTAGTGCAGATAAATTAATTATTCTTACCGACCAAAAGGGCATATGTGAATCAGATCCAAAAGTAGACAAGTTAGCTAAATTAATTCCTTCGATAGATTTTGATAATAAAGGTATCGATCTAGAAAAACTTATGGAAAGTTCTTCGGGTGTTCTAGGAAGAGGAGGGATAAAGACTAAGATCAAAGCATGTAAGTTGGCCGTTGATTCAGGAGCAGAGGCTTTTGTAGTAGATGGTAGAGAGAAGGATACTTTAAATGATGTTCTCAAAGGAAAAAATACTGGTACATCATTAATCAGCAAAAAAAGAAAATTAGCTTCAAGAAAACTATGGATTGCTTCCCAAGGTTCTCCTTCAGGAAGTATAGTAATTGATCAGGGAGCTGTTAATGCAATTTCTCTTAAAGGAGGCAGCCTACTTCCTGTTGGAGTAAAAGACGTGCAGGGAGAAATAAAAAGAGGCTCTCTAATTATTTGTTTAGATAGCAAAGGAAACGAAGTAGCTAGAGGCTTATCAAATTTTAATTCAGAAGAATTAATGAAAATCAGAGGAAAAAGATCAGAAGAAGTGTTAGAAGAGTTGGGCTATCCTCTTGAAGAGGAAGTGGTGCACAGAGATAATCTAATTTTAAGTTAAAGAACTTTAACTTTTTTATTTAATCGCGATTTAGTTCTAGCCGCTTTATTTGAAGTAATTACTTTTTTTCCTGCCATCCTATCCAAGACTTTATTGGCATCTATGAGAGCTTCAGAAGCAACTTTTTTGTCTTTTTTTTCTATAGCATTTTCTACTACTTTAACAGCGGTTCTAACAGCAGATCTTTGAGAACTTTTTAGAATATTTCTTTTTTTGTTCTGTCTCGCTCTTTTTATAGCTGATTTTATATTTGCCATATACTTGTCTTACTCTCAGAGGCACGCATAATGCTTTCTTTGGAGACTGTAGTCAAGCTGATAGTGATGGATAAGAATAGAAAAAGATTTTTAATATGTGTTCTCAGATTTCACGGAGATACACTCTTAACTGTTCCTATCATTAATTGTATTAAAAGAGTCTATCCTGAATCTGCTATCGATCTTTTAGTTTACAGAGGCTCCGGTGCTATTCTAGAAAATGATTCACGAATAGAAAATATTTTTGAGGCCCATCAATCTTCTGAAATATCTTTAGTTAATAGATTATTTAAGGAGTTTAACTTAATTAGGAGATTAAGAAAGAACAACTATGATTTCGGTTTATTCTTGACTACCCAGTGGAGAGTAGCTCTTTTATCACGGTGTATTAAAGTAAATAAAACAGCTGCTGTAGATGATAAAAAAAGAAGAAAGCCTTTTTGGATAAATAGTTTTAGCAAGATTTTTCCTGAAGCAGCAAATAGGCATATTATCGAAAGAAATCTTGGTGCTTTAGAAACCTTAGGAATCAAAACTGCTAATGGAGATTCTGAGTTAACAATAGATATTCCAGAAGAGTCAAAAGACTGGGTAAATGCCTTTATTAAGGATCAATCAATAAAGGATAATTACTGCGTTTTCCATCCTGTATCTAGAAGGAATGTTAAGCAATGGAAACAAGAGTCTTTTGCTTTCTTAGCTGATCATTATAGTAATTTAGGTACCAAAGTAGTTATGACTTCAGGACCTAATAATAAAGAAAAAGAATACTTACAATCTATAAATAAATTATCAAATAGTGAGATTACAGACTTGGGGGGAAAAACCACCCTTTATGATTTAGCTGCCTTAATTGAAGGTGCTAAATTCTTTGTAGGGCTTGATTCTGTAGCATCCCACATAGCTGCAGCGGTTAATACTCCTGGAGTAACTTTATTTGGGCCTACCAGACCAGAAAACTGGAGACCTTGGTCAGAGAAAATAGATGTTATTTCTAGGAAGGGTGATGAACAGTTATGTCCAGTTCATGGCCATCTGGAAGGAAAATCTAGAAATTGTCTTTGTTATATAACACCAGAAATGGTCATCCAATCTTTAGACAAAGTAGCGAATTGATCTTACTTTATTCTTATTTAGATCTTCAGAGATTTCAATAAATCTAGCTGTTTTAGGTAATCATCAACGTTATTATATTGAAGACCACAGATCAGTCTTTCTATACCCATACTTTTAAATTTTTTAAGTTTTTCTGCGCTTGCAGCTTTATCTTTTGGGTTTATCCAACTCACAACACTAATTTTGTCAGTTGACTTACTTGTCACATCACAAAGTTTTTTATATTCACCTAGACTCTCTATTAAATCTTCTGGTTCTCTTGCTATAGGGATCCAACCATCCCCGTGTTTTACAGCCCTTTTTATCGAGTAACCTTTAGATCCAGCAATGTAGAGTAAAGGTTTTGTAGGTCTAGGTTTAAATAAAAATTTTTGACCATTTAACTCCATCTCATCTTCATTGAATGCTTTATTCATAAACGTTAAGAACTCATCTGTAATCTTTCCTCTGTCTTTTCTATCGATTCCTAAAGCTTTAAACTCTGCCTCCATCCAACCCAGACCTATACCTACAAGCAGCCTGTTATTTGAAAGTTCCTGAATACTTGCTATTTGTTTTGCGGTAGGTAGTAAACTTCTGTATGGAGCTATAAGCACTCCACTCCCTAAATTTATTGTTGAGGTAATCCCTGCTAACCAAGCTAAGGTAGTTAAAATGTCCACATATCTGCCTCCGGATCCTTCTGAATCATCTGGAGGGATAGCTATATGATCCACTACCCATATGGATTCAAATTTTCTTTCTTCAGCTCCTAGAGCAGCAGCTTTCATGATTTCTCTTGTAGATAGATCACCCATATTTCTTATTACTATCCCTATATGCATATTTCTCCTTAGCTACTATTAGTTTGCTTTATTCTATTTTATTGGTAAATATCTATTTATTACAAAGGAGAAAAATTCTATGACAAGAAAAACTGAGACCTTGGTACAAGGATTAACATTTACAGAAGGGCCTAGGTGGCATCACAACAAATTATATTTTTCTGATTTTTATACCCATAAAGTCTTGGCAGTTGACTTAAAAGGTAATATGGAAATTATTACTGAAACACCATATCAACCATCTGGGTTAGGTTGGTTACCAGATGGGACTTTACTTATTGTTTCTATGAACGACAGAAAATTAATGCAACTATCCACTGACAAAGAATTAAGTGAAGTTGCAGATTTAAGTAAGTTGGCTTCTTATCATTGCAACGATATGGTTGTTGATAGCATGGGAAATGCATACATAGGAAATTTTGGATTTGATTTGATGTCAGGGGATGATGTTCAAGCAACCAATTTAATCCTAGTAAAACCAGGCCAAGAACCTACTGAAGTAGCTAATGGACTATTATTTCCAAATGGAACGGTTATATCTCCTGATGGCAAAACTCTTATTGTTGGAGAAACTTTTGCTTCAAGGTTGACTGCTTTTGATATCGAAGAAGACGCTACTCTGACCAATAGAAGAGTATGGGCTGATCTAAATCTTATAGAAGAAGGTTATTCTCCATTACCTGATGGGATTTGCCTTGATGCGGATGGAGCAATTTGGGTTGCTTCTCCTTCAACTAATGATGTTATTAGAATTGAAGAAGGAGGGGCTTTATTAGATAAAGTAGAATTATCTCAAAGTGCATTTGCCTGTATGTTGGGAGGTAAAGAAGGTCGCACACTCTTTATTTCAACTGCTAAGAGTTCAAACGAAAAGGATTGTTTAGAGGAGCGGTCAGCAAGGATAGAAACTATAGAAGTTCAAGTCCCCAGAGCAGGCCTTCCTTAAAAAGAAATTAATTTTCTACAGTTTTTGGAATCACTAGGTTAACAAATCTACACTAAAAATATAATAGCACCTTATGGTGGAGGCGGCGGGAATTGAAC
>CAZMZZ010000055.1:0-6285 GCA_964571215.1 uncultured Gammaproteobacteria bacterium | reverse complement strand
ACGCGAGCTACTGCAACTAGAGCTACGGGAGCTACTGCAACGAGAGCTACGGGAGCTACTGCAACGAGAACAACTCTTGCTACTACAACTTCTTCAAATGGACAGGGCGCTGGTTCAACCATAGGAACAACAGCCGGAGGGGAAGATATTTATTATGATGTAGAAACATATAATGTTGAAGAAACATATAATGTTGAAGAAGTATATGAAGTTGAAGAAACATATAATGTTGAAGAAACATATAATGTTGAAGAAGTATATGATGTAGTTGAAACATATGATGTAGTTGAAGAATATGATGTAGTAGAGGAATACGATGTAGTTGAAGAGTACATTGTAACGACAACTATTCCCGGAACTCCTTCGAGCACTTCAACTGCTACAGCTACTGCTACAGCTACCAGAATTAAGCAATAAAAACAGAAAGTTTTCTGTTTTTATCTTGAGGGTCTTTTTGTAATCTGTAAAGTAAAACTGGGAAGTTTAGGTGAAATGTGTTGAACACTCTTCCAAACAAAGTAGTCTTTGGGGTCAATCCAAAAAAGATTTTTTCTATGCCACCTTATTTCATTATTAGAAATACTTTCTTCAATTAGAATAAGAGTTTTTACTTCCCCCAGTATTTCAACTTCTTGCATGCCTTTAATAAGGATAGAAACGTTCACCTCCAGATCCATTAAATATGGGTTGTCATAAGAATAATATGACAAATGATTCTTTACCTTTTGGGGCTTAGTTAATATTTCTTCAAAACTTTGATCAATTATAGATAAATTAGTGAGATTGTTTATAAGGCCATCTGTTTTAACTATGCGACCATCCTTAATCTCAAGATATATATTATCTTTACTCACCCATGTATGCTTATCAGCATTCACACTTTCTAAAATAATTAACCCAGTTGACCCTTTGCCTATTTTTAATAAAGATGAAGCATAAGGAATACTATTAATCATTTCTCTATTAATTATTGGGTCTGGATAACCGAATAGTGCTCCTTTAATAGAATCATAAGCTCCACCAATTGAAGGTGCTATTCTGTCAAAATTTATAGATGAGCAACCTAAAAAGAATTGCGCCATAGAAATAAAGAAGAAAGCCTTAATAAAGAAAGATAATTCTTGTAAAATTTTCATTAGCTTTAATTCAATAAGTCTTCCCAATCTCTAAGTAAAGAAGATCTGTTAGTATCTCCAAATAAGGAAAACAGTGAGTTATGAACATTTAAAGTTGCTCCTCCATCTTTAGTTAGCGGATGAAGACCAAAGGAAATGTTTCCTGGTCTATACTTTGTATAAAATATTTCTATTGGAATTGAAAAATAGAAGCCTTTATCAAAGGAACCTTCTCCAAACTCTTCTCTAGACAGATTTGTCTTTGTGGCAAAGATTCCTAGGGTAAAGCCTGTCTTAAATCTCCTTGAGATATCCACTGTTGCGCCCTTATCTCCAGCTAAATATTTTCCTATAGATAGCTTACCGTGCACCCCTTTCGGCAAATCATAATGTAGGCCTAAATGCCCAGTCTCTGTTTGATAATCTCTAAATCCAAACCTTTGTTTAAATTCTCTCTGCTTAACTCTATGAATGGAAAGACTTGTTGAAAAATCGGAATTAAAAGGACGATAATAGATCTCTCCTCCAAATCCGCCAAACATCTCTTCTAAAAGGCCTACATCTAATCTAGCAAAAATATTTTTATAAGGTGACCAAATATAATTTAGCTGCATTCTTGCAATATTATTTTTCCCTTCAGATAAATAATCCTGAATGTCACTCCTAACATGAGGTATTGTGCTACCGCTTGGATTATTAAACTCATTAAAGTTATTATACAAATCAAAGCCAATTACAGTTTTAAGAGATAAACCTCTTCTAAACATGACAGTAGTATCAATCTTCCACCAAAGTTGTCCTAAATAAAAAGCTTCAGGGCCTCCTATTTGATGTCTTAGGGCAGGTGACATATTCCAAAAAAATTCTGGGAATTTAATTGTTGGTTGAAAATCAGCATTAAGATATTTAGGCTCCTTTTCAGGAGAAACTATGTTCGATTTAAAAAGTACCTCAGAACTTGAACTTTTATTTAGTATAGCTTTATCAAACTCTCTTCTATTTAAGCTTATTAAACCTATCTCAATATCTCCATTCATAAGGAAAATATTAATTTCCTCTATTTCATTAGGTGACAAAGCTGAAGCGATTCTTGCGGTCCTCCCCGCAGCCCTCGAATAACTCCTAAATCTAACTTGATTAATAGCAATATCTACTGAATCTTGTTTAATTGAAGCAGCCTGTATATATACTTGCTCTTCTCTTAAACTCCTGTTTAACGACCTATAAAATATTTCTTCTTCTTCTATGATTCTCTTTTTTTGCTCTTGATTTAAAGATATGACATTTAATGGAAAGTCTAGTTTAGGTACTAGACTTCTTTGTCCATAATTCCCTTTAAAAACAAAAGAAAATCTAATCACATCCCCTCTTTCAAAACTTAATCCTAAATCTACAAAGTCATTTAGAGATCTAGAGACTCCAAAATTAAATCTACTCTTAACTTCTAGTGGGGGCCCGCTTAATCCTAAATCAGGATTGGATGTGTCATACTCTAATTTAACGTTTATTCCATACCTGTAAAGGCTATATTCTAATCCTCCAAATAAAGCTGTTCTTTTACCAGAGAACCAGCTTTGGTTGTTCAATTCTCCTCCTTCAGAGTCAGAGAAAGTTCTTATTTTGAACCTTTCGTCAAGCGAGATAAAAGGATTTCTAGCATTTCCATCTGCTCCTAACACACCCCAGCCTAACCCAAAAGATAAGTCAACATTCCCTATTTTCTTTGAAGCAACTAAATATTCCCCTGAAAACCTACCTGTTCCAGCCAAATCTCTTATTCCTAAAGCGATATTAGGCTGAAGATACGACTCTTCTAATAACTTAAATTTAATATCGAAACTTTTGTCTTTTAGGCTTTGATTTCCGCTATAAGCTACCGGTCCATACTTAAGGTTCTTTTGTTCAGTGTACCTATAAACAGCCTCAAGCCAAGGAAATGGGCTCGCTGCAATAAAAGTAAATTCGTTAGGGTTAGATGCAGTTATTCCAAACTTTAATGTTCCTTCTTCCATAAATCTTGCTGAAGGCATTTCTAAAAGTCCAGTTTCTCCATAATTATTAGATGTTGTATTTAGAGGGTAAGGGTAATAATCCTCAAACGAGGAAAATAAGGATGATGAAAAAATTAAAGAAGAGAAGAAGATAAACTTTCTTCTATACAAAAATTTTAGAGTCATAGACTCTGTTAGTCGTTAATAGCTGCTATGGATGCTGCAGATATAGCTAAATCAGAAAGTATTGGTGTTATTACTGATACTAGCTTAAAGGCATCAAAGGGATCTGGATCTCTACTAACTACTATAGTACTCCCTGGAAGTATTTTTAAAGTAGCATTCACTGACCTTATTCCCTGACCAAATAATCTTTCATTCGCTAAAAGTGATTGACCATTAGGAAAAATAATAAATATTTTATTTTTATCAGCACCTCTAGTCATTCCTCCAGATAATTTAATGTAATCATCGACACTTAAATTATCTTCGTGAATGTGAGAAGCTGAATTTAAAACTTCTCCAACTACATTAACTGAAGCTGACCTACTTGGTATTATCAACTCATCACCATTTTGTAACTGAAGATTTTTTTTAGGATCCCTCTTCATTTTGAGTAAATCCATTTCTATTACTTGTCTTCCTTCTGGTTTGATGTTTCTAAGTTTTTCAATAAAAGCTGTAAGACTTAGGTAAGCATCACCATCAATATCTACACCTGATGAAACTGCATCTATCAAAGATTTTTCTAGTTCATCTGCAGTTAATAAGTATGATTTTTTTTGTTGCTCAGCTATCTGCTTCCTCTTGAATATGGCTCCTGCAGTATAAGCAGACTCTTTTAATCCACCCGCTCTTTCAATTAAGTCTAAAATTGTGTCCCCTTCAGTAATGCTATAGTAGCCAGGATAATTAAATTGACCGCTTAACAATATATTTTTTGCTTTTAGAGACTCTATTTCAACAATATTCAAACTATCATTATGTTTTAATTCAGTATTTAGACTATCTAAGTCCTGAGAGGAAATTATTTGTAAATCTCTTTTTCCTGTAGATGAATTAATTCTGCTTAACTCAATTCTTGAATTATTATTAACATCTCCCCCAAAGCTAATTAAGTCTTTTAAGGTCTCTCCTTCCTTAAACTCATAAAGCCCTGGACGCAGAATTGTTCCCTTAAGCGAAGCATAGTTTTTTAATAAAGGAACAAATACTGTATCTCCTTGTTGTAACCTTACATCTTTACTAGTGTCACCTTTTATAAGCAAATCATAAAGATCGAAAGTCTGGATGGTCTGCCCATTTCTTTTAACTTCAATATTTCTTAAAGATCCAATTGTATTAACACCTCCAGTACTAAAAATAGCATTAGTTAGGGTTGTTAAAGCACTAATAGTGTATCTACCGGGTTTAAAGGCATTACCTAAAACATAAATATTAATGGATCTCAGTTCGCCTAATGTAATAAAAGTTTTAGTTCCAATAAGCTCTTTTTCTACTTTTGTGCTTATAAGTTCCTCAGCTTCTGAAAAGCTAAGGCCTGCTAGTGTAATTGGCCCAAGGATCGGCAAATGTAAACTTCCAGTCCTAGTAATATATCCTTCTTTACTTAGATTTTCGTTTCCAAAATATTCAATTCTTAATTGATCTCCCGGCCCTAAAACATAAGAAGGAGGTACTGGAACATCTGAAGACAAAGCATATGTTGATGGTACAGAAGTGAAAATTGTATAGCCAAATATACATTCTCTACTATCTTCTAAAAGCTTTCTTTCACATTCTTGTTTTCTTGCTAAATCTTCCTTAAAAGTTAAGAATTCTGTAAAGTTCTTTTCAGTTTCATCTGCTGTTTGTTCTCCTGGGGTTATTTCTTGAAGGACTTTAATTTGCTCAAGGGTTAAGTCAATATTTTCCTCTGCTAAAAGAAAAAAGCCAGTTGTCAAAAGAAATAGGCTTACACTAAATTTAAAAAAAGAGTTCTTTTTCATAAGATTCTTTAACTATCTGTTTTTTAACGAGCAAGCATTCTACTAGCTTTGAATAAAAACACCTATTTTGATTTGTTCACCAAACCCATGCTCCAACCCAACTTATTCCTACAACCCCCATAGAAATCATGCTCTAAAGGGTGTATTAATGTAAGAGGAGAAAGGCTCTTTGAGATGTTTATTTCTTTCCTGCCCTTAAGATTTAGTTTATCTTGACTATCAAAGCTAACCTGACAAAGTGAGCGTGGTTCTACTAGTACAACGCGTATTTTACTTGAGGCTTCTACTATTAATGTACTGCTGCTTAGGCTTTGAGGGAACATAGGCAAAAGAGTAATAGCCTCAACGTCTGGGTGAACTATAGGCCCGCCACCGGATAATGAATACGCAGTTGAACCTGTTGGTGTATTAAAAATTATCCCATCTGCTTTCTGCCTATAAGCAAAAGTTTCATTTATAAAAACCTCAAACTCTATCAATTGAGCAATTGATCCTGAGTGTATAACTATTTCATTTAAAGCAATAAAAGACTCTCCTCCTTCTCTAATGTAGGCTTCCAAAAAAAACCTTTCATCTGTCAGATACTTACCATTTAATACTTCTAGTAAGCTAGTAGTTACATCGTTAGGTGCTATATCTGATAAAAAACCTAACTTTCCTAAATTTATACCCAATAAAGGCACTCCCTTAGAACCATACTTTCTAGAGCAATTTAGTATTGTTCCATCTCCACCTATGGCTATAAGTAAATCAGAACTGGAAACAATATCTCCAGACTTTAGTAGCTTGCTGTCTTTGTTGTTATTTAAACCAGGAAGGCTCTTATCATGAGACACTTCTATCCCTAAAGAAGAAAGAATTTCTATTACCTGTCTTGCAATACCAATAACCCTTCTATCTTTAGTAGAAGTAGAAAGAGTAATTTTAGAAAACTTCTTTTTTTTTACCATTTCCTTACCCAGTAAATGAATATAGTATCAATACCTGCAATAAAAACCTTAAAGACATATTTAGTCACTGCTATTAAAAAAGCAGTTTTAATGTCCATACCAGCCATTACCCAAGTAAATTGATAGATCATAGTATCAAGTAATTGAGAGGTGATGGTTGATAAATTATTTCTTAACCAGAGCTTTGATTCACCAGTGTAGGATCTAATCTTATGGAAGAACCACACATCAAAAGTCTGAC
>CAZMZZ010000054.1:0-7112 GCA_964571215.1 uncultured Gammaproteobacteria bacterium | reverse complement strand
ATTATTGAAAAGATTTGGGATGATAATCTTAAGAAATAACTAGTCAACTTTTTAACATGAGCTTAAAAACTCAGCAAGCCTTTCCATGCTCTCAGATACTACTTCTTTATTATGAACTATCGCTACTCTGATAAAACCTGTTCCCGGATTTAGCCCTTGGTCCAAGGTTCCTAGGAAACTTCCAGGAAGAGTTATCAGGCCTTTTTCAAGATAAAGTCTTTTCGTAAAAACTTGATCGTTCATTGGTGTTTCAATCCATAAATAAAAACTTCCATCGGGTCTTTTTATATTTTCGAAATTTTGTAATTTCGTTAAGGCTTTATCATATTTTTTATCGTAACTAGTTCTATTTTTCTCTACATGATCTTTATTTGACCAAGCCCAGGTACTTGCTTCTTGAATTGGCAAGGGCAAAGTAACACCATGGTAAGTCCTGTATAAAAGGAATTTTTCTATTACATCTTCATGGGCGCAAACAAAACCCGACCTCAGTCCAGCAAGGCTTGATCTCTTTGAAAGACTATGAAAGATAACACTTCTTGAAAAAAGCCCAAGTTCTTCACTTGCCTGTAGAAGCCCTATAGGTGCCTGGTTTTTTGATGGGTATATGTCCGTATAACATTCATCTGAGCATACTAAGAAATTAAACTTATCTGCAAGCGATAAAGCTTTTTTATACTCCTCTAAACTCAAACATTGACCTGTAGGATTAGAGGGAGAGCATAACATCAATAGTTGACAATTTTCCCATACATGATTGGGAATGGAATCAAAATCAGGACTAAAGTTGTTTTCTTTTAGTTGATTTATATAAAAGCATGTAGCTCCAGCCGCTACGGAAGCGCCTTCATAAATTTTATAAAAAGGATTAGGAATAACAGTCATAGGTTGTTTTTTTGAGGAATCTATATTAGCTTGAAAAAAAGAAAATATGCCTTCTCTAGTTCCTCCTAAAGGTAGTACATTTTTTTCTGGATCAATGGGAGTTTTTAGATCAAATCTACTTGATAACCATTCAGAGTAAGAACTTCTTAATTTACTAATTCCGAAAGAAGTTGGGTATTGGGAAAACTTCGAAGAGTTATTATTTAATAAAGTTATGATTTCTTGGGGAGGGCTGTTTTTTGGCTCTCCTATGGATAAATCAATCAATTTATTGTGACCAGGTTTACAATCTTTTAATAGAGTTGTTAGATAGGCAAAAGGATAAGGGAGTAAATTTTGTATATTGGGATTTGACATCTTATCCATCCAGAGAATTTTTTAGGTTGTGAATGAGGTCGTCTAACTCTTTTCTTTTCAAGAATGGAGTTTCCTCAGCAGAAGTTATACAGAATCTATCTTCTGCTCTTTCCCCATAGGTTGTTATTCTAGCTTTCTTGATTGAAGCATTATGATCTTTAAAGACTTTACTTACAGCATAAAGTATTCCTGGTCGGTCTGCTGTTTCAAGGTCTATTTGTGTCCATCTGTTTTTCATATCATGTTTTATTTTGATATTTGTTTTTCGTTGGAAATTCTGAAATTTTTTGGGTATTCTTTTTTTAACAAATTTGGGTTTTAAGTCTTGTTTTGATAATTCTTTAGATAAAGAAAATGTTATCTTTTCTAAGACTTCATGATTCTCTTTTAAAAAATTACCTTCTAGATCTGAAATTTTTATAAGATCCAGACACTTTCCATCTTTAGTGCCAAAAAGTCTTGCGTCTAGGATGTTTATGTTCTCTTTATCAATCTTGTTAATTATAGTTGCAAACACGTTGGGTCTATCTTTAGTAAAAATTAAAAGTTCAGATGAGGAAGAGTGAGTTTGATGAATAATTTCAACTGTCGTTGAATTCTTATCATTGGAAAGTATTAGGTATGTATGCAGAGCAAGCTCCTCGGCACTAAAAGCATTGAAGTAACCAGGATAAAAATTTTGCCAAAGATTAATTACCTCTTTTTCATGAACATGAAATTTCTTATTAAGAGTTTTTAAAGCTTCCTTTTTAACTAGAGATCGCGATTTCTTTTCTATAAAGTCATCCTCTTTTTTTAAAACACCCATTGTTTTAAAATAAAGTTCTCTAAGTAAAGAAGAGTTCCAAGTATTCCATAACGTTGGATTGGTAGCGCTTATATCTGCAACAGTTAAACAATATAAATAGTCCAGTTTTATTGGGTCTGCAACCAGATCAGAAAAGTTTTTTATTACTTCTATATCTCCCAAATCTTCTTTTTGGGAGGTGATTGACATTTTCAGGTGATTAATAACAAGCCACTCTATGAGAGCAGTATCTTCTTTATTAAATCTGTGTAATTTACAAAACCTTCTTACCGTTTTTGCCCCTAGAGCAGAATGATCTTTCCCTCTACCTTTGCCAATATCATGATATAAACCTGCTATATACAAAAGTTCTAATTTGGGAAGGTTTTGAATTATTTTGCAAGCTAAGGGAAATAAATCCTTAGAGGTACCAAGATAGAGTCTTCTCATATTCCTTAATACTTGAAGAGAATGAGCATCAACAGTATAAATATGGAAAAGATCATATTGCATCTGCCCTGTTACTCTTCCAAATTCTGGTAAATATCTACCTAGAACCCCTAACTGCTTCATTCTTTCTAGTTGGGTTACCATCAAGCGTTTTGATTTGATTAGTTCCATAAACAAATCTATATTTTTCTTCTTTTTTCTGAAATCTACATTTATTAAATTTCTGTGTTTTTTTAGTTTCCTGAGAGTTTCTGAAGAAATCCCTTTAAGAAGTGGGTTTTGGCAAAGCATAACGAAAATTGCCAGCATTAAAGAAGGGTTTTTTTTAAATGATTGTCCTTTACGTAATTCAATTAATTTATCTTTTACTAAGAAATTTTTATTAAGAGCGTAAGTTTTTCTTTGACGTTGAATGATATTGGTCTGCTCTTTTAAGTTTTGAATAACTGTAGAGTTTATTTCAGAAATATTTAATGCTGCTCTGTAGTATCTATGCATAAGTCTTTCAGCCGCAGAATTTGTTTCCTTTACTTGTGGAAATAATATACGAGCAATATTTAGTTGAAATTCAAATAATAATCTGTCTTCCTCTCTTTTAGCTTGGCTATGAAGAAAATATCTTAGTGTTGAAAGCCAATACTTATTTTTTGTTAATTCTTCCTTTTCTTGCCTAGTAAGTACTTTTTTTATTTTTATTTTTGAAGCTAGCGTTCTTCTACAATAATTAAATAATAACCAGTCAATAATATGAATATCTCTTAAACCTCCAGGGGAAGATTTAATGTCTGGCTCAAGGTTGTATTCTGTATTGTTAAATTTATTATGTCTTTCTTCCTGCTCTTTAAGTTTAGTTTTAAAGAAAGTATTCCCCCCCCAAAGTCCTCTTTGATTAATAGCCTTGCTTAAGATTATCTTCATTTTCTTATCACCTATTAGAAATCTCGATTCTAGTAGATTAGTCATATTTCTTATGTCTTCTTTTGCAAAATATTTAGTTTCATTTATATTTCTTACACTGTGACCAATTTCTAAACCTAAATCCCATAGAGAGCTTATAAAGAGTTCAATTAACTTCTTTTGAGAGTTATCAAGGGTTTTTTTGCTAAGTAATAAGAGGTCTATGTCTGAATGAGGAAATAATTCCTTCCTTCCATAGCCTCCTACTGCAAATAATGCTAGTTCTTTATAGTTTGATAATCCTAAGTCTTCCCATGTCTCAGCAAGAGCCTTATCTATGAGGTTGGATCTTGCAAAAAGAAAATTATTAATTTCAGCAAGATTTTTGGTTTTGTTATTAATTATCCATTTATCAAATCTGAAAATAATCTCTTTTTCACTTTTTTTTAAATTTACAGAGTTAATTTTTTGGTTATCTTGGAGTAACAGATCCATAAGTCTCTAGAAGTTTTCTTCTTTCCTTAAAGTAAGAACTTCACAGCCTGTTTCTGTAACGGCAAGAGTGTGTTCCCATTGAGCTGAGTTTTTCCCATCTTTAGTTTCAACTGTCCAACCATCAAATAGGGTTTTAGTAAATTTTGTCCCAAGATTTATCATAGGTTCTATAGTAAAACTCATTCCTTCAACAATTTCGGTTCCTTGACCAGGTGATCCATAATGTAAGACTTGAGGATCTTCATGATAAATCTCTCCAATTCCATGACCACAATAGTCTTCTACAACACTATAGTAATTCTTCTCTGCATGAGTCTGTATAACATGACCAATATCACCTAGGGTTGCTCCAGGTTTAACGATTTCAATTGCTTTGTACAAGCATTCTTGTGTAACTCTCACCAATCTTTCATTGTGAGGTTTAGTTTTTCCTACTAAAAACATTTTAGAAGTATCTCCATGCCAGCCATCTTTTAGAACTGTCACATCTATATTTAAAATATCTCCATCTCTTAATATCTTCTTTGAAGAGGGTATCCCATGGCACACAACTTGATTAACACTAGTACAGATAGTTTTTTGAAATCCTCTATAACCTACATTAGCTGGTATTGCCTGTTGATTTTCGACTATATAATCATGGCAAATTTTATCTAATTGCTCTGTAGATATACCTGGTTTTACAAAGGGAGTTATCATCTCTAACACCTCTGCAGCAAGCCTTCCTGCCAAGTGCATTTTTCTTATTTCTTCTTTGTTTTTAATTTTTATCATTTATATATAAAAGTTTTCCATAGACACTTAACCATACATTTATTATAGTGCTCTTTTAATGCCTGGAAGCATTAAAAACATATTAACGAGCAAGGAATTCTTTCCAAGTTCGTTTTTTTTTGTCAATTTATTTCTCAGAAAATGGAGACTTAACGTCTAGTGAAAGAAGAAAAAGCCATATTAGCTTTAGCAGATGGCTCCTGTTTTTCAGGAAAAAGTATAGGAGCTATCGGTGAGTCTGTAGGAGAGATTGTATTTAATACTTCTATAACTGGTTATCAAGAAATTCTTACTGACCCTTCTTACAACAAACAGATTGTTACACTAACTTACCCTCATATTGGGAATACAGGCACTAACTTTGAAGATATGGAGTCTCCTAAGATTTGGTCTTCTGGATTAGTTATTAGAAATTTACCTTCAGAAAGAAGTAATTGGAGATCAAAGAATTCATTAGATGAATTCTTGCAAACTTTTAATACGGTAGGGATAGCAGATATAGATACAAGGAAGCTTACTAGAATAATTAGAACAAAGGGCTCACAGTCTGCTGCAATAATTGCAGGCAAAAATTGCTCAGAACAAAAAGCTATAGATCTTGCAAAAGATTTTCCTGGTCTTTTAGGTATGGACTTAACTAAGGAGGTAACAATTTCAAAAAAACTGCTTTGGAAAAAAGAAAGAACTGGCACTAAAGAAAGATTAAAAAAATTTAAGGTTTCTGCTCTAGATTTTGGAGTCAAAAGGAATATTTTAGATATTTTGTATTCTCTTGGTTGCGAGATAACAGTTTTTCCAGCAACTACTTCAGCAAAGGAAATTTTAAAAAGTAAACCAGATGGTGTTTTTCTTTCTAATGGTCCTGGAGATCCAGATGCATGTAAATATGCTATTAAGTGTATTAAGGAACTATCTGAAGCTAAATTGCCTTTGTTTGGTATTTGTTTAGGTCATCAATTAATGGCTTTAGCCTTTGGTGCGCATACTGAGAAGATGAAATTTGGACATCATGGAGCTAATCATCCTGTTCAAGATTTAAAATCCAAAAAAGTATTTATTAGCAGTCAAAATCATGGCTTTACCGTAAGAGAAGATACCCTGCCTTCTTCTCTTGAGATCACTCACAAGTCGTTATTTGACGGAACAATTCAAGGATTAAGACATAAAAGATTGCCTGCCTTTAGTTTTCAAGGACATCCAGAGGCTAGTCCTGGTCCCCATGAACTAAATTATCTTTTTACTTGTTTTCTAGAAGACATGGAAACTTTTAATGGGTAAAAGGACAGATATAGAGTCTATCTTAATTTTGGGTGCAGGACCTATAGTTATTGGTCAAGCTTGTGAGTTTGATTATTCAGGTGCTCAAGCATGTAAAGCTTTGAGGGAAGATGGTTATAGGGTTATCTTAGTAAATTCTAATCCTGCAACAATAATGACTGATCCTTCAATGGCGGACTCAACATATATTGAGCCAATTCACTGGGAAACAATTCAGAAGATTATTGAGAAAGAGAAACCCGATGCAATTTTACCAACTATGGGAGGACAGACTGGTTTAAATACCGCCCTTGATTTAGAGAGTAGAGAAATCCTTTCATCAAATAAAGTTGAGATGATAGGAGCAACAAGGGAGGCCATAGACAAAGCTGAAGATAGAGATTTATTTGCAGAAGCGATGAAAAAAATTGGTTTAAAAACTCCTAGAGCTTCTTTAGCCCATAATCTAGAACAAGCTTTCTCAATTTTAGATGAAATAGGTTTTCCTTGTGTGTTGAGACCTAACTTTACTTTAGGAGGGTCAGGAGGAGGGATAGCTTATAACGCCCAAGAGTTTGAAGAAATTTGTTTGAAGGGTTTTGAACTTTCTCCTACCTCTGAAGTTTTTATAGATGAATTCTTAGGTGGCTGGAAGGAATTTGAGATGGAGGTTGTTAGAGATAAAAACGATAATTGCATAATTGTCTGTTGTATAGAAAACATTGACCCTATGGGAATACATACAGGTGATTCTATTACTGTTGCACCTGCACAAACTCTGACTGATAAGGAATACCAAATTATGAGAAATTCTTCTATGGATATTCTGAGAGAAATAGGGGTGGAGACTGGAGGCTCAAATGTTCAGTTCACAATAAACCCAGAAAACGGTGAGATGCTAGTAATTGAGATGAATCCAAGAGTTTCTAGATCCTCAGCTCTTGCATCTAAAGCAACTGGATTTCCAATTGCAAAGGTAGCTGCGAAGTTAGCTGTAGGGTATACATTAGATGAGTTACGAAATGATATTACCGGAGGAATTATTCCTTCTTCTTTTGAGCCCTCAATTGATTATGTAGTAACCAAAATACCTAGGTTTAACTTTGAGAAATTTCCTCAAGCTAAGAATATATTATCTACACAAATGAAATCAGTTGGTGAAGTAATGGCTATAGGAAGAACTTTTCAAGAGTCTATACAAAAAGCTATA
>CAZMZZ010000053.1:6482-8230 GCA_964571215.1 uncultured Gammaproteobacteria bacterium | reverse complement strand
TATTGTCCATGGAATAAATTTGCTAAGTTTTCTAAAGAAGATGATTTTAGACCAAGATATAACTTTGAAAATTCTGAACTTGTTGATTTATTCTCATGGTCTAAAGCAGAATTTCTGAAGAAAACTGAAGGCTCGCCGATTAGGAGGGCTGGGTACGAATGTTGGTTAAGAAATATAGCCATTGCGCTAGGAAACGCAAATAAAACCAAAAAAATTATAGATGCTTTAAATTCTAGAAAGCACTTCCCTTCTGCATTAGTAAGAGAACATGTAAACTGGGCCTTAAATCAACATTTAGAGTAAATAAAAGCATTGACTGATTTCATAACCAAGTTAGAACCTGAAGATGAGTTTAATCATCTACCAGATGATTCTCCAAACTATAACGAGAGCATGTATTTCAATTTATTTGATCATTCCTCCAGGCTTGGTGGTTGGTTTAGACTTGGTAATAGGCCTAATGAAGGATACGCAGAAATGACTTGTTGTTTGTATCTACCTGATGGCAGAGTTGGTTTTATGTTTAATAGACCAACAATATCTAATAATGATGAATTCAATGCGGGTGGAATGAGTTTTTCGATTATAGAACCTTTCAAACACTTAAGACTAAAATATACAGGCGAAGTATTGTTACTAGAAAAGCCTAAACAAATGATCAATCCAAAAGAAGCTTTTACTTTAAATTCAAGGGTTGAAAGCACGATTGATCTTGATATTTATGGAATATCTCCCATGTTTGGAGGCGAGGTAATTAGAAAAGATGGAACTCCTTTAGATTTAGACCCAGAAAAGAGTTTTTCTAGAGCGCACTACGAACAACACACGAGGGGCGACGGGTTTATTAAGTTAGCTGATGAACAATGGAATATAGAGGGTTACGGTTTGAGAGATAAAAGCTGGGGTCCTAGGTATTGGCAGTCATTATTATGGTATAGATGGCTCACAATAAATATCAATAAAGATATCGGTTTTATGTTTAGCATAGTAAATCGAGGAGAAGGAAAGGAAAGAAGGGGCGGGTTAGTTCTAGAGAATGGACAACATAAATCTATTCAGGATTGCTCCATTGAGACTGTGTATGACAAGGATAGATATCAAAAGACTATTGTTGCCAAAGCTATAACTGAAGAAAGAGAATACTTAGTAAAAGGAAAAGTTTTGTCGTTAATTCCTTTACGTAATAAAAGAAAACTCCCCCAAGGCGAAGACCTAACAACAAGAATAACTGAAGCTATGACTGAATATACTTTCGAAGGAAAGACTGGATACGGTATGTCAGAATACCTTGACCAAATTATAGAGGGAGAGCCTGTAGGTCCATGAAGATTAGCGTTGTCGATCAATCTCCTATTTTTTCTAATACTGATGCTAATCAAGCCTTAATAGATTCTATAGAGTTAGCTAGACTTGCTGATTCTTATGGTCTGCATCGTTATTGGGTAGCAGAACATCATGGATCTTTGTCTTTTGCAGGCTGCTCCCCAGAAATTTTTATCCCTAAAATCGCTTCAGAAACTTCATCTATAAGGGTTGGTTCTGGTGGTGTAATGTTAATGCATTATAGTCCCTATAAAGTAGCTGAAAATTTTAGATTACTTGAGTCCTTGTATCCTAAACGCATAGACTTGGGCTTGGGACGAGCCCCCGGCAGCGATCCTTACCAGGCTGGTGCTTTAGCTTATGGCTCTAAAACTACTGGACCAGATTTTTTTCCTACCAAAATGAATGATTTACAATCTTTTTTA
>CAZMZZ010000053.1:1942-6382 GCA_964571215.1 uncultured Gammaproteobacteria bacterium | reverse complement strand
AACTACTGGACCAGATTTTTTTCCTACCAAAATGAATGATTTACAATCTTTTTTATATGGGAACACGCCAGACACTGATGCCTTTAAGACAGTTAACGTAACTCCAGGGTTAGGCAATGTCCCAGAAACCTGGTTATTAATTTCATCAAAACAAGGAGCCGAATATGCTGCCCACTTTGGGTTACCTATGTCCTTAGCATATTTTATTGATCAAGACTGCCTACCTCTTGCCGATTATTACAGAAAAAATTTTACACCCTCTAATTTTTCATCCAAACCTAGAGTCAGCGTTGGAGTGTTCGCTATTTGTGCAGAAACTGATGAAGCAGCAGCAGACTTATCTTCAAGTGCATCTTTATGGAGAAAAAGAATACAATTAGGAGATTTTTCACCTTTTCCAACTCAAAGTGAAGCTAAGTCAGCTTTGAAAGGCAATATTTCAACTTCAGCCGATAATAGAAGCTTTATAGGTTCACCAAAAACTATCAAGAAAGCGCTCCAACCTTTAATAGACCAAACCCAGGCTGAAGAACTTAAAATAGTTACTATTTGCGAACCTTTTTCTGCAAGAGCAGAATCTTATAGACTTATAAGAGAATTATTTTCTTAATTAAATCTTACAATATTAATTTAAGCTCTTAAGAAAATTAGATATCTCCTTTCCGATTTCATGCGGTGCTGATTCCTGAACAAAGTGATTACCTTGAACAGTTACTTCTTTTTGATTAGGCCACTTTCTAGCCTCTTCTCTTTGTTCTCCTACTAAGATAGCTCCTGGGTCAGCGTTAATAAATAACTTAGGAACATCTGAATCTTTTAAAAATTCTGCATATGAATTTACTATATCTACAACATTCTTGGGCTCTCCAGCTATAGGTATCTGGCGGGGCCAAGTTAAAGTGGGTCTGCGAGATTCACCTGTTTCAGTAAAAGGTTTTCTATAGGTATTCATTTCTTCATCAGTCAGGCCCCTAGAAACATCCCCCGCTAACACTCCTTCTACAAAGACGTTCTTTTCTAAAATTAATTCTTCTCCAGAATTGGATCTAAAAGCTTGAAAAATATTTCTTGCAACCTCTGGCCAAGCCTCCCAGTCCTTAATTGGAGCTGTTATTGCTTCCATATAGACTAATGCTTTTACTTTTTCTGGGTTCAACCGTGTCCAATTAAACCCCAAAGCTGAGCCCCAGTCATGTATTACAAGAGTGACGTTATTTAGTTCTAATTTCTCGAATAAAGCATAAAGGTATTTAGCATGCTCTTCAAAAGTGTATCTATCAGGTCCACTATCTTCTAGTTTTTCTGAGTCACCCATACCTATTAAATCTGGAGCAATTACTCTTCCATGATTTTCTGCATAAGGCATGATATTCCTCCATAGATATGATGAGGTTGGGTTGCCGTGAAGAAAAACAATTGGATCACCTTGCCCTTTATCGACATAGGCCATTTTCTTTCCAAAGATTTCTATAAATGATTTATCGTATTTGAAGGAGCTAGAAATTTCTTCGTTCATAATTTTTTAAATCCTCACTACTTATTATTTTTATGATCTACTTTTTATCAAAGTATAACAACAAAGCAGGGAATAAAAGAAGATCAACAATTAATGCTATAAAAAAAGCTAAAACAGAAAAAAGAGCAAAACCATGTAAAGGAATAAAGTAGGCAAATAATAAAACAAGGAAACCAGCAGAAAGTATTATAGTAAGCACTATTAAAGCAAACCCTACTGATTCGAAAGCAAATATTATTGCTTCACTAGTATTTAGGCCCATCTCTCTTCTTCCCAGTAAATACTTACTCAAAATATGTACTGTGAAATCTACTATTATTCCAAGTGTAGTTGTCATCCCAAGTAGAACTAGAAAACTCACATCTTCGACGACTAAACCCCAAACTCCAAACGCTACTCCTATTGGTAATAAGTTTGGTATCGATGTTAACAACCCTAATTTAATTGATCTGAAAGAAAGTACAATAGTCAAAAGTATGAGAAGGGAGCCAATAGTTAAAGCAAAAGTAAGTTGAGTAGCCACAGTTTCTCCCATAAAGGCAAACATTGACCTTAATCCACTACCAGCTGAAACCATTTCTCTTGGCATATTTTCTTGTAAGTAGGTTTGAACCTCTTTATCAAATTTTTTATAGTCCTCAGATCCCATTTCTTTTAGTGATGCAATTAATTTTGTTGATAAGCGATCCTGGCTAAGGGTAGTGTTTAAATCAAGCCCAAATGGCAAAGACATTTCATAGAAAAAAAGGTATTGAGCACTTAAGTCTTCTTCTGCCGGGATTTTGTACCACTCAGGGTTGTCGCTATGGAGAGTACTATTTAAATTCTTCATAATTGTAGAAAGTGAATGAACGTGAATCACTTCTTCTTTCTCCTCTAACCAATTGGTGAACTGTTCTAAATATATAAGAAATTCTGGATCAGAAATTGATTCCTTTTGCGAAGTAAGTTGATAGCTTACTGGGAAAGTTCCCCCAAGTCGTTCACTTAACCATTTTGTATCTTCAGTTAAAGTAGTAATCTTTTTTGAATAAAACTCCATGGGGTTGTCATTTAAGGTATTAAAAGGAATAAACAACATTAGTAATATGGAAATTGAGGATACAGACCAAAAAAGCTTCTTAGAATTATTTACACTAAATTCTCCTATTTTTCTAGCTAGCTCTTTTTGAGAGTTTGTCTTTTTTGGGGCCTTAATATTAAAAAAAGAGCATAGGGGAGCTAGAAAAAAAATAGTAAATAAAAAAGCTAAAATTACTCCAAAGAAAATTCCATTCCCTACAGTTCTTATTGGTTCTACAGGGGCAAGATTTAAAGACAAGAAGCCTATTGCGGTGGTTATAGTGGTGATGAATAAGGGCTGGATATTTAGTTTTAAGCTATAAATCATAGATTCTTTGGAACTGACTCCTTCATCAAGCCTTCTAAAATAAAGACTAAACAAATGAACACAGTCAGCTACAGCAAGAGTGGTTACTAAAATTGGCACCATTACAAATGGTTGTGTAACTAAACCGGAAGTCCAACCAGTTAATCCAACTGCACTTAAGGCACTGAAAATAATAACAACAAGCGAGCCTATTACTGCTGGAACACTTCTAACAAGAAAGAATAAAGAAGTTAAAATTACTAAGAATAAGCAAGGAATAAGTATAGGCATTTGTTCTGAAATAATTCTAGGACTTAGATATTCAACATAGATAATTCCTGAGAGTTTTATTTCTAAGTCTGGATGCTCCTGCTTGATTTCATCGAGCAGAGGAAGCACATACTCTACAGTTTCTCCAAATTCTTTTTGTAAGTTAACCCTAGGAGAATCTACCAAAATATTAACTATAGTAGTTTTTTTATCCTTAGAAATTATAGATCCGTATGCTAAAGGTTCTTTTTCAATTAATTCTTCTTTAAGAAGTATGGTTTTTTCATCTAAAGTAATGGCATTCTCAATAAAAGGCTCAACCCTTAGATCATCGTTTACAGAACTAACATAAGAAAAGTTAGTTAAAGAATCTACCCTTACTGAGTGAGGTGTGGACCAAGACTTTTCCGTTAAGCCCTCTATTACGTTTAGAACATCTCTTTTAAATACAGTGCCTTCATTCACACCTATAGCTATTAGTAGATTATCAGTAGTTGTAAATGTCTCATCCATTACCATATGCGCATCTGTTACTGGATGGTTTTCTGGAAAAAAATTCTCCATATCAGGCGAAAAGGATACATACTTAATTCCTGCTACAGATCCTACTAACAGTAAAATTGAACAACCAATTAAGATCAGTCTAAGTTCAATAATTTTTTCTGACATCCATGCAAGCATCCACATTCCCCATTAATTTATAAATAATATATGAACTCAAGTCTCACAAAATCCTCATTCTCCAGATGCTCAAAAGGGCTCTTGTGTTTCTGTATGTCTAAGATATTAGACTTCTTATTTCCCTTAGAGAATACTATTCCTTCAAGGGAAAGCTTGCAACAGTCACCTATACGTCCAGAAGCCTCCAAGAAAGTGCTCTTTTCATTTGTATTGTCATTCCACAAAATTCCAGCCAGGATTTGAGTATCAGCTATGTTGTTAAATGTAAGCCTAGTACCTAGGGCTGTCGGTGAATTCTCAACACGATCATCATGATTGAATTCAATTATCCATCCAAGGTCTAATCTACTTTCAAAAACTCCTATTTGTGTATATTCGAAACCAGAGGTTATTGCAGAGAATCTATCTTTTTGTCCTGACCTTGTAATTGCTTCAAGTTTTATTGCAAGTCCCCCCAAAATATACAGGGCTTCTAAGCCGGTCTGATCAATTATGTTATATTTTGGAATTAATCTTGGAGTTAATGTTGATAAGTCCTTGATAAATTCTGGTTCTCTTGTTGTACCAGAAAAATGTGATAGTCCTATTTCAAGGTTGTCAAAAA
>CAZMZZ010000053.1:0-1842 GCA_964571215.1 uncultured Gammaproteobacteria bacterium | reverse complement strand
TTGATTATTGTACTGCTCATCACGTAAGTATTTATATGAAAATTTTTCAATTTCTTGGAAAGATAGATCTTCTACAGAAAACTCACTTCCCAAAAAAGGACCAGACTTATTTTTTGAAATTATACGTTTAACTCTTTTAATGCCAGGCATATACAACCACTGATCATCAGGTTCAACTTTATGAGCGTAACTAAGTAAAGCTGTACCTTTAATAGCCCTTGGACTCTCAAAAACAAACAGAGATTTATCTCCATCATCCTCTACTTCTAACAACCTAGACCTCATGGATCTTTCTGTTATTTCTCCTTTTGCATTTATTAGTTGCATGACTAATCTAGATTGGCTATCCCCATAACCTGACATATTCTTGTCTGTCTTTTTTAATATTTCTAAACCACGATTATTTTGATCACCGACCAAAAAACTGTTGAAAGTCAAAATAAGAATAAATAAAAAAAATCTCTTTAATAGATTAAACACTTCTCATTCTCCTTGATGATTAAGCTATGATAACTTATGTTTGTTAAGAAAGAATAAAAGATATGCGGCCTGATATGCAATGAAAGCAATAGACATTGAAAAAGAGAAACTAGTTTTGAAGGATATAAAAGATCCTGTTACAAATCCTGGAGAGATACTTATCAAAACAACTGCTACAGCGATAAATAGAGCTGATTTAGTACAACGCAGCGGTCTTTATCCACCACCTCCAGGAGCAAGTCCAATTCTTGGGCTAGAGTGTGCAGGAGAAGTTATAGGTTTAGGTGAAGGTGTAGAAGGTTTTGAAGAGGGTCAAAAGGTTTGTGCTTTATTAACTGGAGGGGGATATGCAGAGAAAGTAGCTGTTCCCGAAGGGCAGGTATTGCCTATTCCTTCTAATTTTGACACTATTTTATCAGCTGCTATTCCAGAAGTTTTTGGTACAGCTTTCTTAAATCTCTACATGGAAGCCAATTTAGTTCCCAATGAGAGAGTTCTGTTGCATGCGGGAGCAAGTGGCGTAGGAACAGCAGCTATTCAATTATGTAAAGCATTTGGTAACCCATGTTTCGTAACTGCAGGTAATTTAGAAAAAATTAAATTTTGTAAAAATTTAGGAGCTGATGATGGAAGCATTAGGACGAAGGAAAATTTTTTGAAGAAAGTTCTAGAATGGAGTGGAGATTCGGGAGTTGATGTTATTCTTGATCCTGTTGGTGCTAACTATCTATCTGACAATCTTAAAGTTCTTACAATAGACGGAAGACTTGCTTTAATAGGTCTCATGGGAGGTTCTGAATGTGAAATAGACCTAGGGCAGGTTCTAATGAAAAGAATAAAAATTATAGGTTCAACTCTAAGAGCAAGGTCAGTCCCTTTTAAAACTCACTTGATGCAAGAATTACTTAAAAAGGTTTGGCCATTATTTGAAAAAAATGAAATTGAACCAATAATCGATAAGACTTTCAGGCTATCAGAAGCAGAAGAAGCTCACGAATATGTAGCTAGCAATCAATCTATAGGAAAAGTTCTGTTAACTGTAGATTAGGATTTTTAGAGATAGAGTTTTTGTATACTAGAAAAATCTAGATCTTCAAAACCCTTTTCTATCATTTCTTCATAAAGCTTTCTTGCTAAGTCACCCATTGGTGTTTTTGTTTGAGAATCCTTTGAAGCTTCTTGTGCTAAACCTAAATCTTTAAACATTAATTTATTAAGAAACCCACCTTCGTATTCTCTACTAGCAGGGACACCTTCCATTACCCCAGGATAGGGATTGTAGACTTCTAAAGACCAATTACCTCCCGAACTCTTTTTCATAATCTCAGAAAGTACTTGAGGCTTTAATCCATTTTTTACCCC
>CAZMZZ010000052.1:0-8238 GCA_964571215.1 uncultured Gammaproteobacteria bacterium | reverse complement strand
CCTTCTTATCCTTATAAAAAAGGTTTTGGAAGAAGGAAGATTGATATTTCTTTAAATGATCTAGAAAATTCTTTAAGGCAGCAAATTCAATTTTTTTTAGAGATTGCTGATTCTTTATCCACACCAGTAAGACATATTAAACTCCATGGCGCTCTTTATAATGAAACTGCAAAGCAAGAAGAGCTTGCAGACTTGCTAATTCATGTTGTTGACTCTCTTGATTTAAAAGTAGCTATTATCGGACCAAAAAATTCCGTTTTAGAAGATCAGGTAGAAAAGACAGACCTATTATTTCTTTCAGAAGGCTTCATTGATCGACGTTACAGAGAGGATTATAGCCTTGTTGATCGTGGACAAGACGATGCTCTTTTGAAAACAATAGAAGAGCAAATTGTTCAAGCCAGAGGTTTAGTAGTAAATCAAAAAGTAACAACTGATAATAATCTACAAATTGATCTCAAAGCTGATACTTTGTGTGTTCATGGAGATAATCCAAATGCCTTAAAGCTTGTTAAGGAAGTATGCGATATGCTAAAAAAAGAAAATATTAAAATTCAAAGCCATTTCTCTTGATTACTTTAGGTTCATTTAGAATTTCTGATTTTTCAGAAAACATTTTATTCATTTCTTTACAACAAAAACCTGGTGAAGTTGAGTTAACTGATCTCTTTTTCTCATTGTCAGAGTATTTGAGGAGTACAAAAAAATGGATAGAGGTGGTCTCAGGTGAAGATTCTCTTATCGTTAAGTACAACTTATTTAAGACCAACAGTGCTAAAGCTAAAGAAGATTTAGAACAACAAGTAAGAGATTTTACTTATCAAGAACAAAAAAAAGCAGCTAATGTCTTAACTGTGCCTATCTGTTATTCAGAAGACTTTGCATTAGATATTCAAGACTTGAAAACTAATAGCTCTTTATCAAATCAGGATATTGCAGAGCTTCACTCTAGCACTACTTACAAAGTAAAAATGATTGGATTTACCCCCGGTTTTGCTTACCTGGGAGATTTACCAAAAGAATTGACTGTACCTAGATTGACCAAACCAAGGGTTAACTTAGTTCCTGGATCTGTAGGAATAGCTGGAAACAGAACCGGTATTTATACTCTAGGCGGTCCTGGAGGCTGGAGAATCATAGGCAGAACACCCTTGAAACTCTTCAATCAAAAGAAGAAAAATCCTTTTATTATTTTACCAAGAATGGAAGTTAAATTTAAACCTATAAGCCGAGATGAATTTGATAGTTTTTAACCTTAATCAATCTAATGTCTATTGAAGTAATATCATCAGGTTTGCAGACAACTGTTCAAGATTTAGGAAGAATAGGTTGGAGACATATGGGGGTTCCAGAATCAGGGGCGGCAGATAAATTTTCTATGAAGCTTGCGAACCAACTTTTAAATAAGGAAGTCAACTCCCCAGTTCTAGAGTGTACTTTAACAGGACCTATTTTGAAGTTCTTAAAACCTCTCTCCTTTGTTATTACTGGAGCAAGCATGGAGTCTAAAATAAATAACACTTATATTAAAAATAATACACCTTATGCAGTTAAAAAGACTGATGTGCTTTCTTTAAGTAATTGTTCAACTGGTTGTAGGAGCTATATAGCTTTTTCTGAGGAAATAATTTCTACTTCTTTCCTTGGCAGTCATTCCACTTATTTACCTGCTAATCTAGGGGGTATTAATGGACTACCATTACAAGAGGGATCCATAGTAAAAACCCAGCCTAGCAAACTTTCTTCTAACCAAGAAGCGAGTATAGGTGTAGAGCAAATTAATTCTTATAAGAATGAATGGAAAATTAGGGTTATACCAGGTCCAGAATTTATTCTTTTAACTGATGAATCTCAGGAAGCTGTTTTTAACAGTGTTTACTTAGTTAGTAATGATACAAGCAGAATGGGCACAAAGATTGAAGGAGTTAATCTAGAATTTCATAACAAACACCATATGCTCAGTGGTCCTGTACACACAGGTACAATTCAATGTCCAGAGAATGGATTACCAATAATATTAGGTTGTGATTCACAAACTCTTGGTGGATATCCAAGAGTTTTACAGATTGCAGAAATTGATTATCCTTCTATAGGTCAATTAAGGCCTAATGATAAGATTTCTTTTATTAAGACCTCAATAGAGGAAGCCAGCAGACAGCTGGAAGGCATTACCTAATAATTTATATAAGTTTGTTTGGTAATAACTAATATTTCATGTATAAATTCAATTTCAATTATTTAAAAAAGGAAAGAAGTATGTATTTAAAAATTTTAATTAGTTTGGGTTTTATATCTTCCCATTTAATATTTGCTGGGCACCATGAGTCTTCTGAAGCAAGTGCTTATTCGAAACAAGAAATAATGGAAATTGCTATGTCAGCTGCTCCATCCAATATAAGCTCTAAAGCTAAGATTATTGACTCAACAGGCAAGGTACTAAGATCTGGATCTAATGGATGGACATGTATGCCTGGTACACCACCAAATGAAAATGTAAATCCTATGTGTGTGGATAAGGCTTGGCAAAAATGGTTGGAAGCTTATATGAACGAAAAGCCTTACAACTCTGAAGAAGAATCTTTTGGTATGTCATATATGTTGGTTGGAGATATACCTGTTGATAATGATGATCCATTCAATACAGATAAGTCAAAAGGAAATTGGGTTGCTGAAGGACCTCATCTGATGGTATTACTTCCCGAAAGTCTTATGGAAAATCTTCCCACTGATCCTTATGCTGGAGGGCCGTATGTTATGTGGAAGGGAAGTGACTATGTTCATGTGATGGTTCCTTTAGAAACTACTCAACCTTTAAATTAACCATGAAAGGCAAGATAGCAGGATACGTTACGGTAGGTACGAATGATCTAGAGAGAGCTAAGGAGTTTTATGATTCTTTGTTAGGTGAGCTGGGGGCTACTAGTTTTGGTCCTAACGAGAGAAGTTTCTTCTGGAGTCTAAAAGATGGAGAAACTTCTTTTGCAGTATTTGTTCCTTTTGATGGTCAAGAAGCAACTGTGGGTAACGGAAATATGACTGGGTTTGCTATGGATTCTCATGAGGAGGTAGATAAGATGTATGCAAAGGCTTTAGAGTTAGGAGCGAGCGATGAAGGCGCTCCAGGAATTCGAGCTGAACCATTCTATGGTGCTTATGTGCGAGATCTAGATGGCAATAAACTGGTTTTCTTTAAATTAGGTTAGTTCAATATCTCTGTTCAGTTACTACTAGGTGATATCACCTCATTTGAAGCTGATGCTGTCGTAACTGCAGCCAATAGTAGGTTAGCGGGTGGAGGAGGAGTGGATGCAGCTGTTCATAAAGGTGCAGGACCCCAATTACTTGAAGCATTAAAAGATTTTAATGGCTGTAAAACTGGTGAAGCAGTTTTAACAAAAGCCTTTAATTTAAAAGCTCGATATATAATTCACGCTGTAGGTCCTGTTTATAAGGATGGTGGCAAAAAAGAAGCTTCTCTTCTTTATTCAGCCTACAAGAACTCTATAAGATTGTGTAAATCTGCTGATATTAAGTCTGTTCTTTTTCCTGTTATTTCTTCAGGAGTCTATGGTTATCCTTTAGAAGAGGCTTGCAGAATAGCTTTAGATTCAATAGAGGCTTCTTGCAAGGAGTACGATTTTAAAGGCAAGGTAGCTATAGCTTGTTTTGATGAAATTACTTTTTCTTTATTTAATTCTTTAAAGCAAAACCAATGAGTTTTTTATTTTCTAGCAAATACAATCCATGTAGCACTAGGAAAAGTTAATTTGTTTTCATTATAAAAGGGTCTAAAAGCTTCTATTAAAGAATCAGACACAGATTTTCTTATTTCTTGAGAACTTTCTTTTAGCATTTCAGTTATTACCGGGTTTATCGAAAGATAATCTTCTGCTGCCTCTTCTAAAGCTTTCCCATAAAACATATCAATTTCTCTTTGAAAATCATCAATTTGTATATCCTTAAAACCAGCTTTTTCTAATATGTCATTTACATACTCTTTTTCTTGAAATGCAAATGGACCAGGATTTTTTTTAGGAGGGGAAGGGAGGTCAATAAATCTCCTCACGGCTTGCACTGATAAAGATTGCCATGGATTTAATTTTGGGGACTGCCAACAAACGAAACTAATCTTCCCACTCTCTTTAAGACTAGTAAGGATATTACTAAAAGCTTTATAGGGGTCATCAAAAAACATTACTCCGAATCGAGAATAAGCAGAAGAGAAAATATTTTTACCTAAATTTTCGGTTTGTACGTCCTTAACAAAAAAATCTATGTTCGATATAGAAAGTTCATCAACAGATCTCTTTGCTTTTTTTATCATTGGTATCGAGATGTCTATTCCGGAAATATTTCCACTGTTGAGAATCTCATTGGCTATACTAATAGTAGTCGAACCGCACCCACAACCTATATCAAGTACATTTTCGTTTGAAGATAAGTTCAGTTTTTTAATGGCCTCTTCACCAAGAGGAGACAACATTATGTCCATAGAGTCTTGCTTAGTAACCCAGATTTCTCCACCCTTGCCTGACCAAAATGTTTTTTGATCTTTATTTATCTCTTTCATTTTTCTTTTGTTATATAAACTTTGTATTCAACCTATAAGTTTAAAAAACATATAATAGCAGTATAAATAATAGTTTTTAATTATGTCTAAGATAGAAGATTCACTTTTAAATTTAATCGGTAATACCCCGATAATCAAATTGGAGAGCTTTGATACTGGAAAATGCGATTTATTTGTTAAGTTGGAAAACCATAATCCAGGGGGATCTATAAAAGACAGAATAGGTCTTTCTATAATTGAGGAAGCTGAAAAATCTGGAAAGATTAAGCCTGGTGGAACAATCATTGAAGCTACTGCGGGAAATACAGGTATAGGCTTAGCACTAGTAGCAGCAATAAAAGGATACAAAATGATTTTAGTTATTCCAGATAAAATGAGTAGAGAGAAAATATTACACCTAAAAGGTTTGGGGGCTGAAATCATACTAACTAGATCTGATGTTTCAGAAGGACATCCAGATTACTACCAAGATTTAGCAAGGAGAATTGCAAATGATATGCCCGGCAGCTTTTTTGCTGATCAATTTTCAAATCCAGCCAACCCTTTAGCCCATAGAATTAGGACAGGTCCAGAGATTTGGGAACAAATGGGAACAGAGATTGATGCTGTAATTGCGGGTGTCGGTTCTGGCGGCACTATTACAGGTTTAGCAGAGTTTTTTAAGGAAAAAAATGCCAATATACAGATGGTAGCAGCAGATCCTGTTGGTTCTGTTGTAGCTGATGCAGTTATAAAAGGTTCATTTAAGTATGAGGGGGGGACTTGGTTAGTTGAAGGAATAGGTGAAGATTTCATTCCAACAAACCTTAATTTAGATTTAATCGATGATGCTGTAGTTGTATCAGATAAAGACGCCTTTAAAACTTTGAGAAAGTTGTTGAAGGACGAAGGAATCCTTGGAGGATCATCTACTGGAACTCTTATTAGTGGTGCTGTTCAGTGGTGTAAAAGACAGACAACTCATAAAAGAGTAGTTACTTTTGTTTGTGATACAGGCAATAAGTATTTGTCGAAAGCCTTTAGTGGCTCTTGGTTAAAAGATAACAGGCTTACAGATGAAAAAAATCAAGGCAATCTTTCTGATCTAATAAATAGGAGAGCAGATAAATCTGAAATGGTAACTGTTAGACCTGAGGACACTCTGATGACTGCCTATAATAGAATGAGAGCTGCAGATGTATCACAACTTCCTGTTCTAAAAGACGGTAAACTTGTAGGTATAGTTGATGAAGAGGATTTGTTGTTTAATGTATATAGTGATGCAAAACTTTTTTCTGAAGAAATAGGTTCAATCATGGTATCAAAACTAGATATTTTAGATGTACATGCAAATGAAAAGGATCTTTATAAGACTTTATCAGAAGGAAAAATTGCTATCATATTTGATAAAGAAAAATTTTTAGGATTTATAACGAGAGTAGATCTAATAAATCGTTACAAAAATTTGAAATCTTTTGATGGATAAAAAAAATAAAAAAGGCTTTGATACAAAAGCAATACACTCTGGGCAAGAACCTGATCCTACTACGGGAGCGATAATTGGGCCTATTTACACTAGCTCAACCTATGTACAGGAAAGTCCAGGAGTTCATAAGGGATACGACTACTCAAGAACTATTAACCCTACCAGAAAAGCTTTGGAGGATTGTATTGCTGATTTAGAAGAAGGTCGCTCAGGTTTTGCCTTCTCTTCAGGAATGGCTGCTGCTGCAACTGTTCTAGAAATATTGGATTCAGGTGATCACATCATAAGTATGGATGATGTTTATGGAGGTACTTATAGACTTTTTGAAGATGTCAGGAAAAGATCTTCTGGTTTAGATTTCACCTTTACTAATCTAGCTGATCTCAGAAATTTAGAAAAATCTCTTAAACCAACAACCAAAATGATATGGGTTGAAACTCCCTCTAACCCTTTATTAAAGATAGTAGACTTAAAAAAACTAGCAATATTTGCAAAGGAACATAATCTTGTCACTGTTTGTGATAACACCTTTTGTTCTCCTTTCATACAAAAACCATTAGAACTAGGTTGTGATTTAGTTCTTCATTCTGCTACAAAATATTTAAATGGTCATTCAGATGTAATAGGGGGAGTAGTAGTATGTTCCCACGATAGGACTGATCTTGATGAAAAGCTTTCTTTTTTATCAAATTCAGTAGGGTCAATAATGAGCCCTTTTGACAGTTTTCTTGTATTGAGGAGTTTAAAAACCCTTTCTGTCAGAATGCTGAGGCACTGTGAAAATACTATGAAGATAGCTAATTTTCTAAAAGAAAAAAAGACTATAAAAAGAATTTTTTATCCTGGATTAACTGATCACCCTCAACATGATGTCGCAAAAAAACAGATGAATGGATTTGGAGGCATGTTAACTATGATCTTGGAAGGAGGACTACCAAGTGCCACAAAATTCTTAGAGAAAACAAAGTTGTTTTCGCTAGCTGAAAGCCTAGGCGGAGTTGAAAGTTTGATTGAACATCCAGCTATAATGACACATGCATCTGTACCCCCAGATATCAGAAAAGAACTAGGGATAGATGATGGTTTGGTAAGACTCTCAGTAGGAATAGAATCTGTTGATGATTTGATTGAAGATCTTGAACAAGCTCTTAATGGCGTTTAGAGGTATGCCAACTAATATCTCTTGAAGTATCTTCTATTTTATCAACTACCCCAAGAACAAGAGCAAATAAAGCCATTCTTATAACAACCCCGTTATCGGCTTGCCTGAAAATAGCCAAATTTGGGTTTTCCATTAAATCTGAATCTATTTCATTAGCTTCCTGCCTAGAATCTCTAGGAAGAGGGTGCATGATGACGGTATTGGGTTCACAATTTTCTGTATATATCTCCTTATTTAAACTAAGCAGGCCCTTATATTTAATTGCATCAGATTTATTTTTAAACCTTTCTTCTTGAATTCTTGTCATGTAAATAATATCTACCCCAGTTATACCATCCTCTAGATTTTCAGATTCATTTACAACAACTCCTGAATCTTTGAGGAGATTTAAATATGATGATGGTAATTTGAGTTCTTCAGGGGAAATTAAATTTATAGTGACATTGCTATAAAGAGATAAGACTTTACTTAGAGAATGAACAGCTCTACCAAACTTTAAATCACCTACTAAAGCTATACGAAGTCCATCAATAGTTTTCTTATTAATTCTTAATTCTTTTTCTATAGTGTATAAATCTAGTAGAGCTTGTGTGGGGTGTTCATTAGAACCATCTCCTCCGTTGATTACGGGCACTCTGCTTGCTTCAGAAAAGTCTCGTACAGAACCATCCTCAAAATGACGCATTACAACAATATCGCTGTATCCACTTAATACTTGGGCTGTGTCTCTCAGTGATTCTCCCTTAACTAGAGAAGAAGAGCTTATTTCAGTAGTTTCTCTAACAGCTCCTCCAAGTAGATTAAAAGCAGCCCCAAAACTTATTCTTGTTCTGGTACTAGGCTCAAAGAACATATTTCCTAGAATAGCTCCTTCTAAAACTCTAGTTACTTTTTTTCTTAGGGAATAAGGCTCCAGTTTTTCTGCTACTGAAAAAAGAGTCTCTATATCTGAGCGATCAAACTGGTCTATTGAGAGAATGTGACTGCCGTTAAAATCCACTAACTTCACCCATATTGTTATTTTAACATCCTGTTCAAGAA
>CAZMZZ010000051.1:0-8261 GCA_964571215.1 uncultured Gammaproteobacteria bacterium | reverse complement strand
AAAAATTTACTTGGCAATTTTAAAAAAATTGTTAATCTATACTTAAGTTGTTCTGCATTTGATTTGATACAAGGGGGATCAAATAGCAGGTATCTTTATTACCCTTTAAAGGAGGTGGTCCAAATTAGTATTTATTTATTAGCAGGAATTACAGGAGGTGCCTTCTGACACGGGGTAACCCCGGTTCCGGCCTACGAAATTAAAATTCGTTGGTTGAAGAGAAGTTGAGACACTCTCTTCCAAGAAATCCCTGCCCAAAGAGGCGGGGATTTTTTTTATAATGTAAACTATTTAGAATTATTAATAAAAATGGATTTAAAACTTATAGCAGATATAGGGGCAGCGATTAGTCCATGGCTAGTGTTAGGCTCTGTAATATATTTAGCTATAGAGCTAAGACAACAGAATAAAGTTAGTAGAGCGGCAACTAGACAAGAGATAGCAAAAGCTCATCAGACTTTAACTATCTCTTCCATGGATGAGAGACTTATCTCAGCTCGAATTAAATTTATCAACAGTCAGCCTTTAACAGAAGAAGAAGAGCATGCTTGGACAGTCCATCTTCATGCTATCTTTCGAGCAAGAGAAAATCATTTTTACCAATATAGAGAGGGAATGCTAGATCGAGATGAATGGGATGCTATGTTAAAAGGATTTTTAACTTTATTTGAAAGGCCTTTTAATTTAGAAACCTGGAATAGAGTAAAGGGTACTTACTCAACATCATTTGTATTTGTAGTTGACGATGAATTAGATAAATAAAAATTTCAATAAAATGGAGAATCATATGAAAAATAAAATGAAGAAACTTACCTTTTTTGTAATTTCCTTTTTCTTGTTTAGTCCAATTATTATGGCTAATTTTGAGAAAGTTAATCCAGAGAGCTTAGGCTACTCTTCTAAAGAATTAAATACCTTAATTCCACTTGTTGAGCCTTTAGTAGATCAAGGCAAACTTCCTAACTATTTAATTTCTATCTACAAGGATAACAAATTAATGTTCCAATCTTTAAAAGGATATAGGGATGTAGAATCAAAAACTGAAGTAACAGAAGATACAATTTTTTGGCAAGCTTCAATGTCTAAGCCAATAGTTTCCGTTGCTGTTCTAAAGCTATTAGAAGATGGCAAGTTAAACTTAGAGGATAAATTAGATGACTTTTTCCCTGAATTTGCTGACGTTATGGTAGCACCAGGAGGCTCGTATAATAGACCTTTAGAAATAATAAATAGGTCAATAACAATTAAGGATTTATTAACTCATACCTCAGGTTTTACATATGGGGCTTCTATTATTGGATCAGGGGATGTAGCTAAAGCTTATGACGATGTCCGTCCTATAAATAATTATCTCAGAACAGGGGAGCAAAATATGTCTTCTTTATCTGAATTACCCTTAGTTGCACAACCAGGCACCACTTTTAATTATTCTGTAAGCATAGATGTTTTAGGAGCTATTATAGAAAAGGTTACTGGAAAAGGGTTGGCACAATATGTAGAAGAAGAAATCTTTTCCCCTCTAGGAATGGATCATAGTGGTTGGTTTTTTGCAGGAGAACAAAGTAAAAAAGTTGCTACAGTTTACACTCAGATTACAAGGACAGTACAAGTACCTGGAGAAAAGCTTTCTTTTAAGAAGATGGAACAATTTGGCGATCTAACCTGTAGAGGTATGCCCCCTAAGTTCCCAAGCGGCGGGGGTGGTTTGTGTACCTCAGCTGATGATTTCGCTAAATTTTTATTTATGTTACTCAATAATGGAAAGCATAATGGGAAGCAAATTATTAAACCTGAAACAGCTGAAATGATGTTTAAGAATTATTTACCAGAACATTTAGGAAAAAACGGTATGGTAAGTTCTTTTGGAGATTTTGCAGGAAATCAATATTTTAGTCTTGGTTTTGGCTTGG
Organism: uncultured Gammaproteobacteria bacterium; assembly: GCA_964571215.1. GTDB lineage: Bacteria > Pseudomonadota > Gammaproteobacteria > Magnimaribacterales > Magnimaribacteraceae > CAJWPI01. Next base: position 6,351 of record CAZMZZ010000051.1, on the reverse strand, counting down.
CGCTAGAAAAAGATTCTGACGAAATAGATTATATTTGGTGGGGTGGAGCTGCAAATACACTATTTTGGGCAGACCCTAAGAGCAATGTGGTTGGTTTATTTTTAACACAACACTTTCCAGTTGCTTATAACATTATGGATACTCTAGAAGAGACAGTTGACAGAGCAAAGCTTTAATTTTTATATCTAAGTAGAAAAATGCAAATAAGAAATCAACTGTTAGTTATTACTTTATTAGCGACTTTGCTAACAGCCTTAGCAGTTACCTTTATATTTGTATCACGTGAAAATGTTTACTTAGATTCAAACACTGAAGATTTCTCTAATATCTATAAAGCTTCTTGGGAAAACGCGATTCTTGAAGAGCGGAAAATTTTAGATGAATATGGTCCTGATGGATCAAAAGGCTCTTTTTGGAATGCAAGAAATGAAACTCCTTTAGATTATGACACCAGAAGAGCCAGTAATTACCTTGCAGGATATAGAACTACCTTGGATGATGTTATAGAAAATCCTTTACTTATAGCTTTAAGAGATAAAAAGACCAGAGAGCAATCAAGATATTTAAATGTTTTCTTTGGATCAGGCCTTCAAAGAGGCGATGTTTATTTTTACTCTATTCTTGATGCAAATAACTTAAATCAGATAGTTTGTAAGAAAACCATTTATGAAAGAGAATTTAATCCATGTTCAAATGCTTTAGAGTCTAGGTTTTTAGGTTTAGATTCAAAACAGAATCTATATGATTCTTTAAGAAAAAATAGAATTACATGGAATGGTTATCTTTCGTTAAAGGGCTCAGGCTTAAATAAATATCTTATTGTTCAAGCATTCCCTATAGCCTCAGAGGAAACAGTTATAGGATTTGCTATAGTTGGTAGATCTCTTTCACCTGTTCTTGAAAAGTTGAGTGATCAAATGGGTGTAGAGTCTCAAATAATAAATCTAGATACTATTACTAACTTTGAATTTACAGAGGAATTAGTAGAAGATTCTCAATTAGAAAATTTAAATCTTTTAAAGCTAATACAAAAAGATGCGAATCAGTTCATAAATTACGAACAAGGTAAAGATGTTCTCACTTTACCTGTAAATGATAATTCCCCAGACGATGTAATCGTTTTTATAAGAGATATATCTTTACTTTTAGAAAAACAAACGCAATCTGCTATCCCAACAATAATTATTGGTGTTATTTCATTACTTCTTCTTATAGTAATTCTTGTTTTAGTTCAAAGGAATATCTTTGTATCTCTTAGGGATGCTGTAGGAGTGCTGAAATCATTAACTGAAGGAAATTCAGAAGTAGAAATTCCAAAAAGGAAAGGACTTTTAGCTCATCCTCGAGATGAAGTGGGGAGATTATTCACAGCTTTGAAGACTTATAAAGAGACTTCACAAGAACTAGATAAAGTTCGAAATTTAAGTAAAGAGCTAGAGATAGCTCGAGATGAAGCAAAAGAAGCTAGTGAAGCTAAAAGTAAATTCTTAGCGAACATGAGCCATGAATTAAGAACCCCATTAAATGGAATTATTGGTTATGCCGATCTGTTATTAGAGGAATGTGAAGATGATGGCAATGAAGTCATGGCTGGAGATTTAAAGAAAATTACTCAATCGGGAAGTCATCTTCTTTCAATTATTAATGATATTTTAGATATGTCTAAGATTGAAGCTGGAAGGATGGAGCTTTTTATTGCAGACTTTAATATCCAGAATTTTGTAGAGCAAATACAAAATATTTCTCACTCCCTAGAAGAAAAGAATAATAATAAGCTTTTATTTGAAGTTAATGAGGAGCTAGTTTCAGCTAAGGGCGATGAGACTAGACTTAGACAGTGCGTAGTAAATTTAATTGGAAATGCTGTTAAATTTACAGAAAACGGAACAGTCACAGTTAAGATCGATAAAGCTGGAAGTGGAAAGAATGAAAGACTTGTCATTTCTGTTAAGGATACTGGAATAGGTATGACTCAAGAACAACAGCAAAAGATTTTTGAAGATTTTACTCAAGCAGATGAGGAGACTACAGCTAAGTTTGGAGGAACTGGACTTGGTTTAACTATAACAAAAAATCTTGTCAGTATGATGAAAGGAACAGTGTCAGTTACTAGTGAGATTGATAAGGGAAGTGTTTTTATCCTAGATTTACCTAGATTTCTTGATACATCAGATGAGATAGAAGAAATATCACCTGAGATTAAAGGGAATGAAGGGCCTTTGGTCTTAATTATTGATGATGATTTAAATACTCATGATCTAGCAGGTAGAATACTTTTACAAAATGATTTTAGACTTATAGGAGCTACGAATGGCAAAAAGGGCATAGAGTTAGCTAAAAAGGAAAACCCTGATCTAATTTTACTTGATATTATGATGCCTGAAAAAGATGGATGGCAGGTATTGGAGGAAATTAAAGCAGAAGCATCTTTGGCTAATATACCTGTTTTAATTATTAGTGTTTTAGAAGAAGAGAAAACAGCAGTTGCTCTAGGTGCAAGGTCATTTGTTTCTAAACCCATAGATAAACAAGTCTTATTGGATTCTATAAAGAAATTAGGAATACAAGTGTCACAGGCTTCAGTAATGATAGTGGATGATGACGAACAAATAAGAGAGTTAGCAAAAAGAATACTTGAACCAGAGGGTGTAAATTTAATTGAAGCTAAGAATGGACAAGAAGCTTTAAATCAGTTAGATAAATCTCCAGATTTAATTATTTTAGATTTAGATATGCCTGTTATGAATGGTTTTGAATTTATTCAGAACATTTCAGTCAATGAAACCAGTAAGGACATACCAATCATAGTATTTTCTGGAATGGAACTTACAAAAGCAGACCTTGAAAAACTTGATACTCAAACTCAAGGTGTTATTACTAAAGATAACGTAAAATCTTCTGAGCTTCTATTGGAAGCGATAAATAAAACTTTAAGGCAATAAGCTCTCTATTTTTTCTAAAAGTCTAGGAAGTTCAACTGGTTTGGTATCAAAATCATCAGCTCCAGCTGCTAGAGCTTTTTTTCTATCTTCTTCTAAAGCATGAGCAGTTAAAGCGATGATGGGAATCTGGTTTAATTCCGGATTAGATTTAGCTTGTCTCGTTGCTTCCCAGCCATCCAGTATAGGCAAACCCATATCCATAAGTACCAGATCTGGAGTTGTCTGTTTCATTTTATCTAACCCCTCTTGTCCATCTACGGCTATGGTAATTTCATAACCCCTTCTTTCAAGCCTTCGGCTGAGCATATCTCTATTTAATTCATTATCTTCAACTATGAGTATTCTTTTCATTTCTAATTCCTTTCTCTTAATTGCTTTTTTTTATAATCTGATTCCTTCCATTCTTTTTCGCAATATAAAGCCTTTCATCTGCTAGGTTTATTAACTCATCAACATTTCCTTTCTCTGATGAATGTGATGTTCCGCCACTTATTGTAATATTTATTTCAGTATCATCAGCTTTAATTAAGAGATTTTCAACTTCTTTTCTAACTCTATCGGCTATTGAGGTGACTTCTTCAACTGTGCAATTAGTTATTATTGCTAAGAATTCTTCTCCTCCCATTCTGCCTACGTAATCTTCAGCTCTAACATTATCTTTTAAACATCCTGCTGCTTCTACAAGCACTATATCTCCTACACTGTGCCCATAAGTGTCATTAACTTTTTTGAAGAAATCTATATCTATACCAATTAATCCAAAATCTGAACCTTCGGAATGAAGTTTTTGTAAAGAATTATCCAAAATTTTCATTAATGAACGACGATTTATTAGACCAGTCAATTGATCAGTTGTGGCTTGAATGGTTAATTCTTCCATTAATTCTTTAGTTTTATTTCTAAGAACTTTTCTTTCCAGAGCAGCCACAACCTTTGCTGTTAGAATTGTTTTATCAACAGGTTTTGAAAGATAATCTGAAGCTCCAAGAGCTATACATTTAGCTACACTGCGGACATCATCAAATCCACTTACCATAATTACTGGTAAATCTTTCCAACTTTCTTCGTTTCTTAATTCATTAAGTACTTCAAGCCCATTCATGTCCGGCATAAGAACATCTAAAAGTACCAAATCTACGCTTTGTTCTTTCATGATCTCTAGAGCTTTCATACCACCATTAGCAGTTAGACAATTAAAATCTAAGCCAGATAATCTTCTCTGTAACAGGTCAATATTAGATTTATTATCATCTACAATTAGTACTGTCTTTCCTTTAATATCGCTTTCAATTTTAGCGACATATTTATCTTGTTCTAAACTCAGGAAAAGTCTTTCAATTGCCTGCGTTTCTTCACCCTCATCCTTTAGAACATCATCCTTACCTGTAAGGTTTGCTTCTAACATAGAGATTATGGAATCTATAGCTTCTCCAATTTCATTAGTTAACCCTTTTATTTCGGTAAGAATTTTATTAGGAAGGTCTTCTAAATCTTCCTCAAACTCTTCTAAAATAATCTCCGTGTAGCCAACTATTCCATTAAGTGGATTTCTTAGATCATGTCTGAAAGTTGATAGATCAGGATCGGAATCTTTTTGTAGTTCTTTTACATCATTCATCAAAGAGCTTGATTTTGAAATTAACAATTCACAGCTACTGCTAATCCTTTGTATTTCCTCTGAAAGATCTAAATTAGAAAAGGACTTTATCTGATTAAGATCTTCTAAATATTCTTTTATAGCCGTTACAGGAGTTAATATTCTCTGCCTTAATTCTGCTCCTTCAATAGTAAATACTTTATTTTCTTTCATTTCTTTTAACATTCTCTATTAGAGTATAGACTGATCAAAATTTTATTTTCATGAATAAAAATAGCAAACAAAACCAATTTAATAAATTTTTTCAAAACTTTAGAGATAAAAAATGGAAAATGGTTAATCAATCTATAGTATCTTTGCAAGACAAAAAGGTCATTGCAAGTGAACTTTTAATTAGAGTAGGTCCAGAAGAAGATTTTTTCAATAACGAAGATATTTTTCCTGATATAACTTACGATATTAGATTTTCAGAAGTCATCTTAGGAGTTCTTCAAGAACTTAAAGTTAAGATAAAGTTAAACAAAGGGCTTGAAGATATATGTTTTGTAAATGTCGTTCCCACTGATTTTCACTTAAAGCAGTTTATTGAAGAAATAAGTTTTCTTTCTAAAGAGTTTAAAGAAAAAGGTAGATCGCTTGGTATAGAGTTATCAGAAACCTTTACAGTTGAGCAATTGATGTCAGTAAAAGTCCATTTAGATAGAATGCAAAAAGACGGTCTAATTATCGCCTTAGATGATTTCGGTAAAGGTAATTTAAACGTAAGAGACCTTGAGCATATACCTATAAACTTTATCAAGGTCGATAAAAGTTTATGCACATCAAAGGAATTATCAAATTCAAGACTTCTGAAAGAAGTAGTGGAGTATTCTAAGAAAAAAAATATTTCTCTTATAGCCGAAGGTATTGAGTCAGAAGAACAGATGAGACATGTTATAGAACTAGATTTCGACTTTGCTCAAGGATATTTTTTCGATTTACCTAATTAATTTGTAATAGAAAATAAAAGACTAATTCAACTACAATTGACATAAGAAAAGTAAAATCATAATTAAATTTTTCAAATATAAGGAACTGTACATATGAAAACAAAATTAATTTTAGGAGGAGCTACGGTTCTGATAGTTGGTACTTTAATTGGGGCTTTTGTTACATATTCTTTTGCTCAAAATTACATTATGGAAAATCTTCCAATAGGTACTGCAAGTTTAGATGAAAAAGATTCCTATATTGAATCGGCACCTGATTTAAATCCATTTCAACCTAAACTACTAAAAGTTCCTTCAAATAAAGCCAAGAATGTAATCCTTCTTATAGGTGACGGAATGAGTATTAGTCAGATCTCAGCTTATAGGTTGCTTAACGGAGGACCTAATTCAAGAATCTCAGTGGATAAATTTCCCTATTCGGGAATTGTTTTAACTCATTCTGAGAACGGTATTGTTACAGATTCAGCTTCATCTGCTACTGCATACAGCACAGGATTTAAAACGAATAATACTTATCTTGGGTTAGATGCAAATAAAAATGTCCTTGAAAATTTAACTGAAACGCTTGATCAATCTGGCTATGTGAGTTCTTTATTGGCTACTTCTGAAATAACTCATGCTACGCCAGCTGCTTTTGTCGCGCATGTGGATCTAAGGTGGAAAACAGATGAAATTAGCTCTCAAATGGTTGATTCTAATGTTGCAACATTTTTAGGTGGAGGCAGACATTTTTTCTTACCTGAAGAGATGGGAGGAAAGAGAGAAGATGGTAGAAATTTACTTCAAGAAGTTAGTGACTCGCATGTTTTGCTCAAAACCAAAG
>CAZMZZ010000050.1:0-8413 GCA_964571215.1 uncultured Gammaproteobacteria bacterium | reverse complement strand
AACGAAGAACTAGAAATTGCTGGCGTCGTAATTGCTGCAATAAATACTTATTAGATCATGACCTACGCCCTAGTTGATTGCAATAGCTTTTATGCATCTTGTGAAAGGATATTTAGGCCTGATCTAAAGAATGTACCAGTCGTTGTTCTCTCAAATAACGATGGTTGTGTTGTTGCACTTTCTAAAGAAGCAAAAAATATTGGTATAAAGATGTGTGAACCTTGGTTCAAAATAAAAGACTCTTTTAGTAAAAAAGGAGGGGTAGCTTTCTCTTCAAACTATGAATTATACGCAGATATATCAACTAGAGTTATGCAGACACTTGAAGGCTTGGCACCAAGCATGGAGATTTACAGTATAGATGAGGCTTTTTTAGATCTCAGTGGTATAAACTTCTGTACTGATCTAAAAGAGTTTGGTTATGAATGTCAGGAAAGAGTCAGACTCTGGACCGGAATGCCTGTTCGTGTTGGTATAGGGCCAACAAAGACTCTTGCTAAAGCTGCTAGTTATGGTGCAAAAAAATATTCAGCTACACAAGGTATTGTTGATTTATCTAAACCAGAAAGACAGAGAAAACTTATGTCGATCATGCCAGTAGGAGAAGTCTGGGGTATAGGAAGTAAATTAAAAAAACATCTTAATAAAATGGGAATTACAACAGCCCTTGAACTAATAGATACTGATATAAAATTAATTAGAAGAAGGTTTAGTATTGTCTTAGAAAGAACTGTAATGGAATTAAGGGGATATCCTTGTATTGGTCTAGAAGAACAGCCAAAAACTAAAAAAGAAATAGTGGTTAGTAGAACATTTGGTAAGAAAGTGACAACTCTAGAATCAATTAATGAAGCTATAAGTGATTATGCAGCAAGGGCAGCAGAGAAACTAAGACGTGAGAAGCAATACTGCAGAGTGGTCTCTGTGTTTATGAGAACAAACCCTTTTAGATTGCAAGATCAACAATACAGTAATATTTTAAGCTACACACTCAATACACCAACAAATGATACCCGTGATATTTTATATGCTACAAGAATGCTCTCAAAAAGAATCTACAAAGAAGGGTATAATTTTATAAAAGCGGGTGTGATGTTAAGTGATTTTTATGACAAAGGAATTTATCAATCTGATTTTTTTATACCAGAATGTAAGCGGCCAAAAAGTGAAAAGCTCATGAAAACCATAGATAAAATTAATAGCACTGGCGAGGTAAAAATTACTTTTGCAGCACAAGGTATAAAAAAGCCCTGGTCAATGCAAAGATATTTACAATCACCTAAGTACACAACAAATTGGAGTGATTTGTTGGTGGTAAGATAGAGCTTAAAAGCCGCTGTGAAACCTAAAAAGAGGATCAGCCTTATTAATTAAGTTAGATTCCAGTCTAGAGAGTGGCTTAAGCCTTAAACTCCAGTCTTCTTTGAAAATCTTGGTATAGAGATTTAAGTAGAGCTCACAGTGTTTTGATTCTGATTCAGAAAGCTTACTATAAAAAGATTGTAAGGATCCTTTTAAAAAAGGTACGAGACATTGAAAGCGCTCACAGGACCTTGCTTCTATCAACGCACATATTAATAGAGAATCTTTAAAACGATATGGCTCTTCTGAAGATGCTTTCTGATATAAGCTTTTTGCATAAGGCCCAGATTTAAGCTTTTTATAGGATATCCCTCTCTTCTTTAGAAAAGCTGTTACTTGCTCAAAATGCAAGAGTTCTTCTCTGGCAACAGGTGCTAAATAATGCACTAGATCTTTTTCAGGGTACCTGTGTATAAGAGAAATAATTGTAGTTGCAGCTTTTTTCTCACAATGTGCGTGATCAAGTAGCAAAATGTCTAAAGATTCAAGAGCTCTCTCTATCCACTTCTGGGAAGTTGGTTCAATTAAGACCTTTTTCCAGGAATTATGCACGATAATGATCTTCGAGTTTAAAATACCTTTGGTAGTGAGCTTCAGAAAGTGCAAAAAGTTCCTCCTCTATTGATTTCTTAAGATCGATTAAATTATCAGTTGATTCAGACAAAGGTTCTAGACCAAATTCTGAAAGGTTAGCTATGGATTGACTTGCTTGTTTTATAAGATCAAACACCCAACAATAAGGGTCTATCTTCTCGTAGTAAGATATCTTTAAATAATCTAGTTTAGTTTTCAGCAGTGATGGGTCCCTAATAACAATTTTTGATTTCATTATTAATATTTTTAAAGATTCTAATCTATTCCAGACCTGTTCTTTCTCAATATCTGTATAGCTATTCCACTTAATTACTTCATGCTGAAATCTTTTGCATCCTCTACAAACTTCATCTCCAAAAACAGTAGAGCAAACTCCAATGCAGGGCGTTTTAACCTTTCTTTCCATACCTCCATATAATATCTAGAACTCTTTTGAACGCAACTTCTATATGTTTTATGTGATAAAATATGAAGAAAAATAGCCCTCTTAAAACTCACTTTTCAGCTTCTATGCTTGAAGAATATAAGAAACACGAGAAAGAAAGATTATCACAAGGTATTCCTCCCCTTGCTTTAAACGCTCAGCAGGTAGCGGATCTTGTGGAAATAATAAAAGAACCGCCTACAGGAGAAGAAGAATTTATCTTGGATCTTTTTATAAACAAAGTCCCTGCAGGAGTAGATCAAGCTGCCTATATAAAAGCAGCATTTCTTGCTGATGTAGCTAATACCGATACTTTAACTCCATTAATAACCCCAAATTCAGCTACTAAACTCCTAGGAACAATGTTAGGAGGTTATAACATTCAACCTTTAATTAATCTTTTACACAATGAAGAAGTTGGAGATATAGCTGTAGAGGCTTTATCTAATACATTACTAATTTTTGATGCCTTTCACGATATTTTTGAACTATCAAAGAATAATAAGAGAGCTAAAGAAGTAATTGCTTCCTGGGCGGAAGCTGAATGGTTTTTAAAAAAACCTGAAATCCCTGAGGTTATTACTGCAAAAGTTCTAAAAGTTGAGGGAGAAATAAATACTGATGATTTATCTCCTGGCCCTGAAGCTTGGTCAAGGCCTGATATTCCACTTCATGCTCTTACAATGCTAAAAAATACAGACTTTAAAGATCCCATAGGTACTATCAATAAACTAGAAGAATCAGGAAATCCAGTTGCCTTTGTAGGAGATGTTGTTGGAACAGGTTCCTCAAGAAAATCTGCCACAAACTCGCTTTTATGGCATATAGGAGATGATATACCTTACATACCTAATAAAAGAACAGGGGGGATTTGTTTGGGAGGAAAGATAGCTCCTATTTTCTTTAATACTTTAGAAGATTCTGGAACTTTAGCTATTGAATGTGATGTAACTAAAATGGATTTGGGAGATTGTATAGATATCTATCCCCATCAAGGAAAAATCATATCTAATACTTCTGGGAAAGTTTTATGTTCCTTTGTTCTCAAGAATCCTACTCTTTTGGATGAAGTAAGAGCTGGAGGAAGAATTCCTTTAATAATAGGCCGTTCTCTAACTGATAGAACTAGAGAGGCACTCTCTCAGGATACCTCTACAATCTTCATGAGACCTAAAAGTCAAACAGAAAGTGAGAAGGGTTATACTCTTGCTCAAAAAATGGTAGGCAGAGCTTGTGGTGTAGATGGTATAAGACCTGGAACTTACTGTGAACCAAGACTTTCGACGGTAGGTAGTCAAGATACTACTGGACCTATGACAAGAGATGAACTTAAAGAGTTAGCTTGTTTAGGATTTTCTGCTGATCTTGTAATGCAATCTTTTTGTCATACAGTTGCCTACCCAAAACCTTCCGATGTAGAAACTCATCATTCTTTACCTGAATTTATACAAACAAGAGGTGGAGTAGCTCTCAAACCAGGTGATGGAATTATTCATTCTTGGATGAATAGAATGCTACTTCCAGACATGGTTGGAACAGGAGGTGATTCGCATACAAGATTTCCTCTAGGAATAAGTTTCCCAGCTGGATCAGGTTTAGTGGCTTTTGGGGCAACATTGGGGTCAATGCCTTTAGATATGCCTGAATCTGTTCGGGTTAAATTTACAGGAAATATACAGTCTGGTATTACTTTAAGAGATCTGGTGAATGCTATTCCTTATGCAGCTTTAAAATCTGGTCAACTAACTCTTGAAAAAGAAGGAAAAATAAATGTCTTTTCTGGAAGGTGCTTAGAAATAGAAGGATTACCTAACCTAAAAGTTGAACAAGCTTTTGAGCTATCAGATGCCTCTGCTGAAAGATCCTCTTCGGGCTGTACTATAAAACTTAATAAGGAACCTATTATCGAATATCTAAACTCTAACATAGTCTTGCTTAGATGGCTGATTTCAGAAGGTTATGGAGATGAAAGAACTATTGAAAGAAGAGCCCAAGCAATGGAATCTTGGTTAAAAAACCCCGAACTCCTTGAAGCAGATAATGATGCAGAATATGCAGCTGAAATTGAAATTAACTTAGATGAAATCAAGGAACCTCTCCTTGCATGCCCCAATGATCCAGATGATATTAAACCTCTATCAGAAGTTTCTAATACAAAAATAGATGAAGTCTTTATAGGTTCATGCATGACAAATATTGGACATTTTAGAGCTGCAGGAAACTTGTTAAAGAAAACAAAAAGCGTTCCCACTCGATTATGGATAGTTCCTCCCACTAAGATGGATGAACACCAATTGATAGAAGAAAAATATTACGATATCTTTAAAGAATCAGGAGCTAGAACTGAAGTCCCTGGTTGTTCATTATGTATGGGTAATCAGGCAAGAGTTGAAGATAATTCGACAGTTATTTCTACTTCAACAAGAAACTTTCCTAATAGACTTGGGAAAGGTGCTGATGTCTTCTTGGCTTCAGCTGAATTATCTGCCGTCTCGGCTATATTAGGGTATCTTCCTTCTAATGAAGAATACCAGAAGTATATGGAAGAAATAAACACAATGGGTCCTGAAGTCTATAGGTATCTTAATTTCAATGAAATTGCTTCTTACAAAGAAGCAGCAGATAACGCAGTCCTACCAACCCTAACTATTGAAACAACTAAGATTTAAAAACTATAAGTTTAGTTTTCTAGCTTTTTTATCGTCGCTCCTTGTCTCCTCTAACTTTCTTAGATAACTACTATCTATATCTGCAGTAATATAATTTCCATCAAAAACTGAACATTCGAATTGTTGTATTGAAGGATTTCCTGCTTTGGCTGATTGAACTAAATCTTCTAAATCTTGATAAATCAACCAATCAGCACCTATCAATTGACTTATTTCTTCTTCAGAACGATTATGAGCTATAAGTTCAGTGCTAGCAGCCATATCAATACCATACACATTCTGATAACGGATTGGTGGTGCTGCTGAAGCAAAATAAACTTTTTTTGCACCTGCAGATCTAGCCATTTCTATAATTTGTCTGCTAGTAGTTCCCCTAACTATTGAGTCATCAACTAGTAAAACTATTTTGTCCTCAAACTCGAAATCAATAGGATTAAGTTTCTGTCTTACAGATTTCTCTCTTTTCTCTTGAAAAGGCATGATAAAAGTTCTTCCTATATAACGATTTTTTACAAAACCTTCTGTATATTTAATCTTTAGAGTATTTGCTAATTGAAGAGCTGAAGTAGTACTACTTTCAGGTATGGGTATAACTACATCAATATCATGGTCAGGTCTAACCTTCATAATCTTCTTTGCTAAAGCCTCTCCCATCCTCATTCTAGATTTATGTACTGAAATATTGTCTATTACTGCATCAGGTCTTGCCAAATAGACGTATTCAAAAATACATGGAGTATGAACTGGGTTTTCTATACACGCTTCCCTGTACATATCCCCTTCTTTGCTTATAAAGATAGCTTCTCCAGGACTGACATCCCCTAAGACACTAAAACCTAGAGTATCCAAAACAGTACTTTCAGATGCCAATATGTAATCAGAACCTAATAAATCGTTTTCCCTTTGACCAAAGATTAAAGGTCTTATCCCAAAAGGATCCCTAAATCCAACAATACCTACACCATTAATCATAAATATTACTGAATAGGCTCCCCTTACCCTTTTGTGGGTTGCCCTTACAGCTTGAAATATTTCTTTTTGAGTAGGAGATGAATTTCCTTGCTTTTGTAATTCATGAGCAAAGACATTAAGCAAAACTTCACTATCTGAATCCGTATTAAGAAATCTCATATTCTTTTCAGTTAAGATATCTCTAATTTCTTCTTTGTTAGTTAAATTGCCATTATGTGAAATGCTAATGCCATAAGGTGAATTAACATACATTGGCTGTGCTAACTCTCTATCTTGTGTGCCTGCTGTAGGATACCTCAAATGACCTATTCCCATGGACCCCCTCAAACGTATCATGTGGTTATCTCGAAATACGTCTCTAACGAGACCTAATTGTTTTCTTAAATGAAATTTATCTTGCTCACATGTTGCAATTCCTGCAGCATCTTGACCTCTATGTTGCAATACGGTTAAGGCATCATAGATCATCGGTGAGACTTCCGATTTACCAACTACCCCTACTACTCCACACATAGACTGGTTTTATTATATCTAAGCTTCTGGACTAATCTTTTCTTTTTTTATAAAAATTTTTTCTTCTACTTTCCATGTTTCGAGTATAGGTCCCATAATCTCATAAATTTTAAGGGTATATTCTTTGGTGTATGAGCCATTCCACCATTCCTTTTGATCTAAGTACCCAGATGTTAGTAAATATAAACTTGAAAGGAGTAAACTTGACTTAATTGCTCCAAACAATCCCCCAAAAAGTTTATCAAAAACTCCTAAGCCAATTAAATTAAGAAATCTAGAAGAAGCTAGCCCCAAGAATCTCATTATAAAAAGGACTAAAAAGAAAGAAGAAAGATAAGCTAAAAGGTATCTAAGTTCACTATTGTTAATAAAATCTTGTAAAAAAGGTAAAGAAAATGGTCCTAAATACCAAGCAGCAAAAATTGCTATTATCCATGAAAAAGTTGAGGAAAACTCTTTGCTCATTCCCTCAAGAAGTCCTCGAAAAGAAAAAAAACCTATTATTGCTATAGAGAACCAATCAATTATCATCATCAATTTTTATAAGGAACTATATTGCTATTCTTGTTCAAGACTAATCTCACTTGATCTTGAATCTCTTTAAGTCTCAACTTATCTAAATTAGGTCCAATTAACAATACAAATGCAATCTCTTTATTGTTGTATTCCTTCCTAACATAAACCTTAAAGCCCTCTTCTTTTAAGATTTTAAAGTCTTCAATGCACTCTTCATAAGTAGGATATGAATTGACTCTTATAGACCAAGCTGGTGTTTGATCTACCCTTTTAGAGATTTGTGTTATGGATTCCTGAAATATGTTTTCTAAATCAGCCAAGTTTTGTTCTTCAAAAGGGGCAACAGATTGTTGTTCTAACTTGTTAAGTTCTTTTTCAGGAATTATAGGAAATTCTCTTTTAATTTCTAAAGATGGTTCATTAAAATAATAAAAAATGACTGTTAAAAAAAACAAGATCAGAATTAACAAGTATTTTGAAAAGCTCATTTCTGCTACTTCTTTAAAATGGATTGTATAACAGGCATGGCTTCAGAGACTGTATAAAAAGAACCCATAACTACAATTAAGGAATCTTGAGAACAGTCTTTGTTAGCCTGAACTACTGCCTCTTTTACATTTGTTGTTTTGACTATTTGATTTGTAGTTACTTCTTTAATCCTTGAAATCATTTTATCTTGTTTCATAGCCCTCTTGGTATCAGGAGAAGTTAAATACCATTTATTGACAATATTTCTCAAAGGCCTAACCATTCCTGTAATATCTTTATCTGACATTACACCTAATATTGCAACGATTTCTGGAGTTGAATCAAACTTCCTGGTAATAAAATTCTTAAGATTTAATGCTGCTGCAGGATTATGACTCACATCAACAAGAAATCGATTCCCAAGTAATTGACATCTTCCCTCTAACTGTGTGCTATTTATTATTTCTTTTATCTCATCATTCAAGTTATTCCCTAATAAAATAAAAGCGGTTAATGCGGCTGAAGCACTCTCTATTGCAAGATTGTTTAACTGTATATTATTAAGTTTTATTTCTCCTTCGTGAGATTTGAATGAATAAGTCCACTTATTACTTTTATGTATTAAAAAATTAAAATTATCTTTTAAAGCATATACTTTAGCCCCTTTATTAGAAGCTACTGCATATACACTTTGGGGTAAAACTTCCTGAGCTAAGATCGCTGGTTTTCCTTTTCTGAAAATATCTGCTTTCTCCATACCAATTGTCTCTTTATTATTTCCTAACCAATCTTGATGATCTAACTCTACGTTAGTAAGTATAGATATATCTGAATCCACTACATTTACAGCATCTAACCTACCACCTAATCCAACTTCAAGAATAACTACATCTAG
>CAZMZZ010000049.1:0-9458 GCA_964571215.1 uncultured Gammaproteobacteria bacterium | reverse complement strand
ACGATGCTTATAGTTATGCTAAAGGAGGAATTATCAAACATCCATTAGGTTACGACATGCAGTTACGGGAACCCCTTGATTTTTATGCTGTAACAGATCACGGATTTCTTCTAGGTAGTGTACCAGGTTGGGCCGATCCTAATAATACAAGGGCTGGCACTGAACCCTTCCGCAACCTTAATAGAGAAGATAACCGAACTATAGCATCAGTACCTGAACGAGCTAATTTATTTGCCTACTGGGTAACACAAGCATCTCAAAATATTAGCTGGTGGGGAGCTATAGAATATTTATTTACAGGTGACCAAGCACGCGCTTCCAGTATGTTCGATGTAGATATTCATAGAACTGCATGGAGAGATGTTATTTCAAGTGCTCAAAAGCATAATGATCCAGGAAAATTTACTACTTTTGTAGCTTATGAATATACATCTTCAACAAGTTTTACAGATAAGGGTGCTTCATTTTTGAACCCTTACGGCACCCCTCCTTTTGAAGGAGGAAATCTACATAGGAATGTTATCTTTTCAGGAAGCAGAGTCACATTAGAGCCTTTTTCAAGATTGAAATCTTTAAACCCTGAAGATTTATGGTCTTGGATGGATAATTTGAGAGAACAGGGTGTTGACACTATAGCTATACCTCATAATCCGAATGGTTCTAATGGCCAAATGTTTGAGTTAGAAAATTGGAATGGATATCCAGTAAATGTGGATTATGCTGATTTTAGAATGCGAAACGAACCCTTAGTTGAGATGACACAAGTTAAAGGTACTTCTGATACTCATCCGTTATTATCCCCAAATGATGAATGGGCTGATTTTGAGATAATGAGCGTAAGAGTTGGACACCCTGGTTATAGTAGACCTTTTGGAAGTTATGTTAGACAGGCTTATTTAGATGGTCTGGGTCTACAAGAAGAAAATAGAGGCAATCCCTATAAGTTTGGGATGGTAGGTGCTAGTGATACTCATACTGGTGCAATATCTGACGATGAATCTAATTTTAATTCAAAAATAGGAATTTTAGATGGAACTCCTGAACTACGTGGTTCAATACCATTAAGTAAGGAAATGTTACAAACTATGGGTGTAGCAGATGAAACAGGTACAGTTCAGCTAGATGCCCTTGAGCAAGGTGTTGCAGCTCGTTTAGTAGCTCTCAAGAAGATAGGAAATGATTACTACAATGATCCGCCATTTAAAGAATGGGGAGCATCAGGATTAGCCGTTGTATGGGCCGAAGAAAATACACGTGAATCAATATTTAATGCTTTTCGAAGGAAAGAAACTTACGCAACTTCTGGTACACGCATAAAATTAAGGTTTTTTGCAGGTAAAGACTTTAAAGAGTCGATGTTGAGTGATGACAATATGGAAAAATTAGCATATTCCAAGGGTGTTCCTATGGGAGGAGATTTAGTATATTCAGACCAGAAATCACCCGATTTTCTGGTTTGGGCTCTAAGGGATGTTAATGGTGCTCCGTTACAAAGGATCCAAATAGTCAAAGGTTCGGTCGCTCAGATTTCCGGAGCACCTTCTGAAGTTGTGTACGATGTAGTCTGTTCAGATGGTCTTGAAGTCAATCCCGTAACAAACAGGTGCCCTGATAATGGTGCTAGGGTGAATATAGAGGATTGTTCTATTTCTGCTGGAATAGGGTCTTCTGAGCTTAAGGCTTTATGGAGGGATCCAGATTTTAATCCTAAGGAAAAATCCTTTTACTATGTAAGAGTTTTAGAAAACCCAACCTGTAGATGGTCTACTTGGGATGCTATAAAGAATGGTTTTGAATCTAGGCCTGACTTACATAAGACTATACAAGAAAGGGCTTGGTCATCTCCAATTTGGTATACACCTAGCGCATAGTTAATTTATTCAAAAGGCATTGAATAAGAAGCTGATAATCTTCTTCTCTATAGGATTAGGAATATTTTTACTTGATCTTTTTTTGGGTTCATTCGAAACCGAAGATAGTATAGTAATTTATGATGATGAAGTAGAAAGTTTAATAGCCAGTTGGCAAGAACAGGTTGGAAGAGAACCAAGTAAAGACGAGATTAGTAAGATAATAAATCAGTTAATAGAGGAAGAGATCCTCTATAGAGAAGCTCTTAAATTAGGATTAGACAAGAACGATATTATTATCAAAAGGAGATTAGCACAGAAATTAGGTTTTCTAAGACAAGAGATAAATACAAAAGAGCCTTCAAAAAAGGATTTACAGGACTATTTTTTAAAACATAAGTCAGACTACTTTCAAGACGCTAAATATACTTTCACACACCATTATTTCTCTAAAGATCAACAAGGAAAGAAAAGGGCAGAAGAAGCTCTAAGTAAATTAACGCAAACCGATGAAGACATTAGAAGTGATCCCTTTATGGATAAAAAAAACTTTTCATTGAAAACAGATAAAGAGATTGAAAGAATCTTTGGTAAGGACTTCTCAAAAAATCTAGATAATATAAATTTAAATGAATGGTCAGGACCGTTTAGGTCTATTTATGGGAGTCACTTAATTCTTCTTATAGGAAAAAGCCAACCACAAGAAGCTTTTTTTGAAGAAGTTTTTAGTCAAGTGTTATCAGATTTCCTTCAAAAAAGGCAAGAAAAGCTAGACAAGAGCTATTTAAAAGATTTAAAAGCCGAATATAAGATAGTTATAAATCCAAAATTTACTGATTAACTATGGCATCTTGTTGTAAATCTCTGTTGTTTCTATTATTCCTTTTTTCTTTCCAAATAAATTCACATGAATTAAATCCTGCCCGTTTAGTTTTAGAAGAAAAGGAATTAAATAAGTATGAAGTAACTTGGTTGTTTCCTATTAATGCAAGCGTCAATAAAGGAGAGGTAGATTTACCTCAAATATGTGAGGAAGAGGACAAGTCATTACCTTATGTAGGAAACAAATATTCTACTTTAGAATTAACTATAACCTGCACTGAGTCAATTAAAGCAAAGGAAATAAATTTTAAAGGATTATCTCGCATGATTGATGCTTTAGTAACCATAAAGTATTTAGATGGATCAACTTTTGAAAGTTTAGTAAGTGTTGAAAATCCTAAATTAATAATCCCCCTTGAGACTACTTTATATCCAACAAGTTATTTTAAGTTAGGAGTTGAGCATTTATTAAGTGGCATAGACCATATTTTATTTATAATCGGGTTGATTTTCGTAGTACAAGGAATTGGAACATTAATTAAAACCATTACAGCTTTCACTGTCGCACATAGCCTAACTTTGGTTTTATCAGTTTTGGACCTGATAAGGATTTCTCAATCTTTAGCAGAGGCTTTAATAGCTTTAACTTTAATCTATCTTGCTTTGGAGGTAGGGGAGAAAAGAAAATATCTTCGTACCCCCTGGTTGATAGCTTTCGGTTTTGGTCTTATACATGGATTTGGATTTGCTGGAGCTTTAGCTCAGATAGGCTTTTCAAGTAATGAATTAGGGCTATCATTGTTATTCTTTAATATTGGAATTGAAATAGGACAAATTATTATTATCCCTTTAGCATTATTCCTAATATGGACTCTAAATAAAATCTATATTTCTAAAGCAAGTTACCAGTTTGCTTCTTATTCTATAGGAGGTATTGGGAGTTTTTGGCTGTTAGAAAGACTTTTAAATATTATTATTTAAGATAACATCCAAAACTACATGCACTCATACGCCGAGTTGATCAATTGAATTGAACGGGCATCTCCAGCAAAATTATTCTCCATTTTATTCATCACATAAGAGATACCTATTTTATTTTCTGGATCTGAAAAAGCACAAGAACCTCCATATCCCGAATGACCAAAAGCCTTCTCTACAGGACCATAAACGAATTTATGTTTATTCAGCACAAAACCATTCCCCCATCTCAAGGAAACTCTTAATACCAGGTCCTTACCCTCTATTTGAGTCTCTGTCATTTTCTTGACAATCCTTTCATCTAAGATTCTTAAAGATAAGTCTTCAGGAGTAACTAAGCTATATAGTTTAGCTAAGCCAGCTGCACTTCCCTGTCCGTTTGCTGCAGGTATTTCAGCTTGTCTCCACTCTCTAGTATTATGATAATCTAAAGTATTAACAGATTCTTTTAAAGCTTCTTGAGCAACTGTTAATTCTATTTTTTTATTTGTGCTCTTGTTCTGGTTGTCTAAGATCTTCTCAAAAGATTCTAATTCAGCAACCCTAAACTCTTCATCTTCAGGCAGACCAATAAAGAAATCTATATCATTTCTATCACCTATTTCTTGCCGGAAGAAGGTTCCAATTGTTTTTCCTGTTACCCTTAAAATTAATTCAGCTACCAGCCAACCATATGTCATAGAGTGATAACCGCACTTGGTTCCTGGTTTCCAAATAGGATGCATGGAAGCAAGTTTTTTTGCCATAGATTCTTGACTATAGTAGTCATATATATTTTTTGTCATAGGGCTACATATTCCTGCTTGATGGGACATTAACATTGAAACAGTTATTTCTTTTTTTCCATTACATCCAAATTCTGGCCAATATTTTTCTACCCTTTCTTGATAATCAAGAAGTCCTTTTTCAACAGCTAGAGCAATACATAAAGCAGCTATACCTTTGGTAGTAGAGTACACAGTAACTAGAGTATCTTCTTTCCATATTCTAGTTTTTTTTAGATCTTGGTAACCTGCCCAAATGTTTACAAGAGGTTTGCCATCTTTAAATATCGCAAATGCTGAACCCAATTCCCTTTCTTGTAGGTAAAGATCAGCAAATTTTTCTTTAACTTTGGTGAACTTTGGATCACAATCTCCATGTACTTCCATACAATTCTCCTATTGATTTAAACGTTTTATAATTTCTTGTTCTACCAACCAAATTCTGTCTTGACCCCAAGTGGTAAAATTATTTTCTCCGTCTACTAGTCTGAAAGTAGGAACTCCCCAAGAGCTACCTTCATACATAATAAGCCTATTCTTTTCTAAAATTTCTTTCCATTCATCACTGTCTAAGTACTTCTCAGCCTCACTCCATTCTAATTGAAGATCTTCTATTAAATTTTTCAAATGACTTCTTTTCCCAATATCTTCCCCTTTCCTAAAAGAAGCAATCATAAGTCTATACATATATTCAAAACCTTTTCCCTGTTGATCTATCCATGGAAAAAGAGAATAGGCTCTTTCAGCAGGCTTACCCAAAGGACTTTTTACTTTACCAAAAGGGATTCCATACTTCCTGGCTTCTCTAGCTGTATCTTTAAAAATATATTTAGCTTTATATCTAGGAATTGTCATATTCCTCATGAGCATCGGCAAAACTGGTTTTGTAACAATTTTTATAGGATAACTAGATTCCAACTCTTTTACTCTTTCAAATGCTATTGAAGTATAAGGACTATTAAGAGAAGGATAGAACTCTAATTCGAGATTAGATTCTTGTGGAATATTAGTTGCAATTATTTGTTTCTTTTCTGAAATTAAACTTTTATTCGAATTATTTTTCAAACCCAAATCTATTAATCTTTCTTCTAGATGATCAAGACGATCTGCACCCCAATAGAGTTCTCCTTCATAACTAAAGGTTGAACCCATATAAGCTTCTACCTTATCTCTTTTTTGCTCGTTTGAAGAAATCACTGATAGCATTTCTTCCTTTGATAGGGTTTTATCATCTACTAGAGCCTCTAAGGCTTCTTGGTTTCCAGACCAAACAAAGTTATTAATTTCTGCCAGAGAATTTATAAAGGCATCTTTGTCTAGGCTGCTCAACACTCTTTGACCTAAAAGAATAATATTATCTTCTGGTAGTGAAGAACTAGGAAATGCTACTTGGTAAAAAGGAGCTACTCTCAAAGCATCAGAAAGACAATATTTTCTATAGAGGCTTGGTTCATGAACAGTTGCCTTTGGAGGAGATCCTACAAGCAAAGGGATAAGTTCAATATCGTAATTTTGATTTAATCTACTAACAAGTTGTGAAGTGATATGTGAATAAGGGTCTGATAATTCATGAAAATAAAAGACTTGGTGGGGTCTACCTTCTTTTTTTCTTATTAATTCAAACTTTTCTCTTTTTTTTAGAAGAATACTTTGATCAGACCAGTCTTTAAGTACTTTTGACATAACTTTACTGGCCAGAAAGTTTCTTATGGTTGAGAATATAGACATATCTTATTGTCTTTAATGGTTAATTTAATTAACTATTTTAAAGCATTCAAATTCTAGAAGCTTATTAATTGAGCTTTTATTTATTTTTAACAAATGAAAAATTTTCCTTAATGTACATAATAATCAGTTTCGGTCATTAAACAAATAAGACATAATTCTAGTTTGGAGAAATAAGTGGCAACACATGAATTTTTTGATAATTTAGTAGATTTTGGTGACAACCCTTATCTTACTGGACCACATGAACCTGTAAGAAACGAAATCTCTGAAGCAAAACTAGAGTGTATTGGAGAAATACCTACAGATTTCTCTGGTATCTATCTCAGAAATGGACCCAATCAAAGGTTTCAACCATATGGTAATTATCACTGGTTTGATGGAGACGGAATGGTGCATTCTGCGCAATTCAAAGACGGGAAAGTAAGCTATAAAAATAAGTGGGTTACAACTAGAGCTTTCAAAAAAGAAAGTAATAAGAAGAAGTCCATTTGGCCAGGCTTAATGGATACTCCAAATAGAACACTTGAAACTGCCTGGGGCTCTGATCAATGGTTAAAAGATAATTCAAATACAGATATTACTATCCATGCAGGCAAAGCTATTTCTACATTTTATCAATGTGGCGAAGCCTATTGTTTAGATCCATCTAACTTAAACACCTTAGGAACTATAAATCTAAGATCGCGTGGAGCTAGACAAATGTCAGCTCACTGTTTAACTGATGAAGCTACAGGGGATTTACTTTTCTTTGATTACTCAGTTAAACCTCCTTATATGACTTACGGTGTATTAAACAAAAAATCTGAGTTAGTGAATTTTACCGAAATAGATTTACCAGGCGCCCGACTACCTCATTCTATGGCTTTTACTACTAACTATTCTATTTTGATGGATTTACCTATGTTTTGGGACCCTAAGCTTTTAAAAAAAGATGTTCATAAAGTAACTTTCTACCCTGAAATCCAAAGTCGATTTGGAGTTTTAAAAAGAATGGAATCTGGAGATACCATTAGGTGGTTCGAAGCTGACCCTTGCTATATTTACCATGTAATAAATTCGTGGGAAGAAGGTGTAGAGGTAGTGCTAGATGTTTGCAGGATGTCTACACCAGTTCCTTCACAAAAAGTAAGACAAAAGCTTTCTGGGCCTTATGGAACAATGTTAGCTTGGCTCAAATTAGATGCTTGCTATCACAGGTATAGATTTAATCTAGAAACTGGCAGTACAAAAGAAGAGAGAATAGAAGATTTATTAACTGAGTTTCCAACAATAAATAGTCGATATGGAGGTATTGCTTCTAGATATAGCTATCATGTGTCTCTAGCAGATACTGATGTAATTTTATTTGATGGACTTGTCAAGATAGACAGCAAAACAAACACCAGCCAAAAATATAAATTTCCAGAGGGAAGTTTTGGTAGTGAAATGCAATTTGCTCCCCGATATAATGCTCACTCAGAAGATGACGGTTACCTTATAACTTTTGTAACTAACACCAAAAGCAATAAGGGGGAGATTCAAATCTATCCAGCAGAAGATTTATCTAAAGGTCCTTTATGCCAACTAATTGTTCCCCAACAAATACCTCCAGGGTTTCATAGTGGTTTTGTTTTACCTGAAAATTTATAAAATAAAATTATGAATAATAAATATTTATTTACCTGAGTTTTAACTTTACTTATGTACCCAGGAGTTTCCTTGTCCAAGGAGAAGATGATTCAAGAGTTACACTTGAACATGGCACAAGAATGGAAGCTGCCTTAAGAAGGGCTAAAGCTGATTATATATATTCAACAAGAAGATAGTGACCACTTTTTAAGTTTAGCTAAGAATCGATTGGAATTTTTTAGAGTTATGGAGCTCTTTCTTTCTGAACACCTCTAAAAAAAGTCATCTCAGTTTAACAATCCTCTCTTCTAACCATCCTAATATTGGTTTTTCAATTTGATCAAGTGCTTTATATCTTTTCATTTTTGTTGGAAGGTTCTCTATTGCTAAACGGAGATCAGTAAGTTTATTTAAATCATCTTTTATTGAAGAAAGAGGATAAACGTGAACTCTTACAGTAAAAATTACTGCATGTGATATTGGTAGCCTTCTAATAGTCTGCCTCTCTACTCTTATAAAGAGCTTATCTCCTGCATCTGCTACTTTCAAATCAGGGCATCTAGTTACATCAGTTTTACTTTTCTTAGGTTGGAAAAGAGAGGGGTTATCGTAAATTGACCAATTGAATCTTTCAAAGATTCTGTCTTCTTCTAAACGACAGAAAATTTTATTTACTCTCCTAGAAATTTTTTCTTTATAGCCAGGAACCCCAGCATGAAGCCCAAGGAGTGACTTGTTAAACTTCTCGGTTAATGACCAATTTGAAGGAGCACAAAGAGATGCAGCTCCAAGACGATAAGAATTTTTTGCATCAGGCAACATTAATAAAAGATCTTCCTGAACTAAAAAAGAAGAAGTTTCTAATGGTTTTAGTAGATCTTCTTCAATTAGCAGAGTTTCTCCATTTATCTCTATTTGGATTTTATTTCCATTAAAGGTGAAATTATCTGGATAGTATTCATTAAGATAATTTTTAATATATCTCAATAATTCAATTTGAGATTCTTGCGACTCATCAACAACTTGAAAAACTTTATTCTTATTAGAATTAAAAAGTTCTCTCTTTTTTTCTATTTCTTTTATAAATAGGGTATCTATTTCAAGCCAGTAGGGCTCTTCTATAGGTTCAAGACCTAGCTTTACCCCGCCTGATCCGCCTTTAAACGGAGTATGAATATATTTCTTCAAAATTCATCTAATCCGCGCTTTTCTAAAAGTGGTTTTATCTTAGGTTCAAATCCTCTATACCTAACATATTGGCTCATCAAGTCATCAGTATTTCCTGCAGAGTAGACATATTTTTTAAGTTTATTGGCTGTCTCTTTATCAAAAATTCCTTTCTCTTTAAATGGCTGAAAGGCATCAGCTTCTAATACTTCAGTCCATAGATAACTGTAATATCCCATGGAGTAGCCTCCTGCAAAAATATGAGCAAAGTACGTGCTTCTATATCTGCTAGCTATTTGGTCTATGAGGCCTATTTCATTCAATGTTTCTTTTTCAAACTGGTTAGCATCATTAACTTTTTCTTTCTGACTGTGCCATGCCATATCTAAATAAGAAGCAGCTACATATTCCGTAGTAGCAAACCCTTGGTTGAATTGTCCTGCTTTAGATATCTTGTCTAGAAGATCTAAAGGCATAGATTTACCCGTTTCATAGTGTTTAGCATATTCTGCTATTACAGCAGGTTCTCTTGCCCAATTCT
>CAZMZZ010000048.1:0-9505 GCA_964571215.1 uncultured Gammaproteobacteria bacterium | reverse complement strand
CAATGTCAAACGTAGCAGCTTCTGGAGGATACTGGATTTCAGCAAGTGCAAATGAAATATGGGCTTCTCATAATACTATTACTGGTTCGATAGGAATTTTTGGATTCTTCCCTACTTTTGAAAAAAGCCTAGAAGAGATAGGAATTTATTCAGATGGAGTCTCAACAACTAAACTTGGAGGAGGTATGGACCCCACCAGAGCTATTAATCCTGCAATATCAGATATATTGCAATCTACTATAGAATTTGGATACCAAAGGTTTATTGGCTTGGTTGCAAAAGAAAGGGGAATGGAATTAGAAGAAGTAGATAAAATAGCTCAAGGTAGAGTCTGGGCGGGGTCTACAGCTCTGGAATTAGGCTTAGTCGATAAGTTAGGAAATCTAGATGAAGCTATAGAAAGGGCAGCAGAACTTGTAGAAGTTGATTCCTATAATACCTTTTTTCCTTCTGAAAAGCTTGATTGGAAACAAAGAATTCTTAGTGAGTTATTTTCTTATGCTTTCACTATTATTCCTAGTTCTATGAAAACAAGACACAGTTTAAAAAAATCATTAAATATAGTTTACGAATTAGATAAATTTAATGATCCGAGAGGAATATATGCTATGTGTCTCAACTGTTACCCTTTGTAGACAGCATTTCCTTAATTAATGGAACAGTAAGCTTCCTCTGCTTTTCCAAAGAAAAACTATCTAAATCTGAAAGAAGCTTCAATAGATCTGATAAACTTCTAGAGGTATGACTTAATATATATACTAGTTCTTTATCACCTAAACTAAGACCCTTTCTATCTGCTGCCTCTTTTAAAGCTATTATCTTTTCATCCTCTTTTATATCAGGCAGTTCAATAGCTGTAAATGCCAATAATCTTGACTGTAAATCAGGTAATTCTATAGCCATACTTTTCACAATTCTTTCTGAGCTAACAAGTACCTTAGTGTTCTGATTTAGACAGCAGTTTATAAAATTAAAAAGAGCTTTTTCCCACTCCAATGAATTAGGTAACAAATGAATATCGTCTATGAATATTGTGTCCAGTGTTTCTAATCCCTCTAAAATGGAAGGTGAATAAAGCTCTGAACTTCTAAATGAAAGAAAGGCTGTTTTCTTTTTTTTCTCAAAAAGTTCTTGATTAACAGCTCTCAGTAAATAGGACTTACCTACCCCTTTATTGCCCCAAATATAAAGAAAATTAGTTAAGGGCTCTTCATCTAAAAAATTTTTTAAACTCTTTAATAAAGACTCGGTCGTTTCACATTCGATGAATTTAGAAAGTCTAATAGACTCGTCTAACTGAATATCAAGATGTAATTGTTTTGAGGAGGACATCTACTTATATTATTTGACTCAATATTTTTTTACCTTGGTCTTTTAGATAGAAGGTCAAACTTATCACTAAAAAGAATATTGTCCCTATTAAGGCTATTTGTTCAAGAATTAAGGGTATGGATTCAAAGACCCCTCTCAGTAAAATAATAATAAAAAGTGCTATAGACCAACCCGTATAATGCTTTCCCCATCTATTTGGAACTAAGTTATAGCTTTCGAATAAAGAAAAATAAAGGATGACTCCAATTATTATAATGGAATCTCTAGCTAACATTATTGAAACTACCCATATCGGCAGTTTGTTTGCTAAAGCTAAAGCTAGTAAAGTAGTTAAAATAAGAAACTTATCAGCTACAGGGTCAGCAAACTGACCAAACTTGCTTGACCAATTAAATCTTCTAGAAAGAAAGCCATCCAGCCAGTCAGATAATCCTGCTAATAAGAAAAGCAGTAGGGCAAGTGAATCTAGCTCTTGGTAAATACTAATACCGATGGGGATAGTCAGAAAAAATCTTGCAATAGTAATAACATTAGGAAGAACAGATAACATTAGAGCTTTCCTACAAAGGAATAGGAAACGGGATCGATTTGCCTTTGGTCTTGTGAATTTAAAGTAAAAGATGTATTAACCTCCATTAACTTCATTAAGTCCGATGGCCTTCCAATAAGATCTATGAAAAAAACTACTTTAGAACCTTCAAGAGAACTAACCTTCGAATTAACTACTATGGCTTGAGAATCTATAATATCTTTGACTAAATCTAAAGATACATGGTCTTCAATCCCGGTAATAGTAATCAAAGAGCTACTTCTAATATTGGGGTCAATTACTAGTTGATAATTTTTGGTTAATGCATCAACCAAAGTAGTAAGACTTTCTTCTAGAGGAAGAAAAGAAGAAGGAAATACGGATGATGTACAATAAGGATCATCTAAAAATAATCCCAACGAATCATAAATTGAACAAGAAAACCAGTGTTCAATTCCATAACGTCTTGCCATTTTATTGAGAACTGCTTCATCTGACTTCTTCTCTAGGATGTCTACAATGTCTAGATCATAAAGATCCATGCTTGGTTCAATTAAACTTAAAACTCTTAGAGAAGATGTATTTTTTGCATTTGAAATAAGATTAAAACATCTTTCTTGATGTAGATCTGGGTCTGGAGAAGAAAGATTAAATCTGCAAGGGAAATATCCAAGAACTTTAAGAGATGAACCAACCCAAAGTGGTAGGCCGTTGTCGTAAAAGAACTTTCTTACGACCCTTCCATTAAAAGAAAAGGTTGCTTCAATTGACTCATTATCTGGCCTATTAAGTCTATATTCATTTATGAAGAGTTCTGGCTTACCAATCGTTTGTTTAACTATCTCATTCCTAAGAATTTCTGAACTTCCTGAAACACTAACTATTAGATATTTGAAAGCTTCTTTCATTCCTTCTGATATTGAACCTCTTTCAGAACTCTCAATATCTATGCTTATTTCATAGGTTTCTTTAAAAACGTAAGTTTCTTCGCCATAAGAATATGTCGAAATACAAAATAAGAACAAATAAGTAATTAAAAATTTTTTCATTTCAAAACTAATTAGCAGAACTTAATTAAGATGATTGCTAAAATACTTTTCTAATTCTAATTATATGAGCAAAAAAGTTCCAAAAGAAAACAAACCTATTGGCCACAAAAGAAACTTCTCTGCCAGTTATAAAGATGCCGGAGTGAATGTTGAAGCAGGATATGAGCTTGTTGAAAGGATTAAGCCATTCGTTAAAGGAACTAGTCGACCTGAAATTATGTCAGGTTTGGGTTCATTCTCTGCTTTAAGTAAATTGCCTAAACACATAGAAAATCCAATTTTAGTAACTTGTACCGATGGAGTAGGAACCAAGATTGAGTTAGCTAGGGAAATGAAAAGATTCGATACTATAGGTATAGATTTAGTGGCAATGTGCGTTAATGACCTAGTAACATGTGGAGCAGAACCACTGCTCTTTCTAGACTATTATGTTACTGATAGTCTTGATGTAGATTTAGCATCAAAAGTTATTGAAGGAATTGCGGAAGGTTGTAAGCAGGCTAATTGTTCATTAGTAGGTGGAGAAACGGCAGAACATCCAAACAGCTTTCCAAAAAAAAGCTTTGACCTTGCGGGATTTGCTTTAGGGGTGGTTGACGAAAATAGAATAATAGGCCATAAATTAGCTGAGAATGGGGATATTCTTTTAGGTATGGCCTCTAGCGGAGTTCATTCGAACGGATTTTCTTTAATTAGAAAACTTTTAAGTGAAAAGACTGGATCCTTGTCAATAAAAATGGACGGAAAAAGCCTAGGTTCCAGGCTTCTTACTCCTACCAAAATTTATGTTAAGGAAATCCTTGAAGTAATAAAAAATTTCGAAATCTCTGCTATTTCCCATATTACTGGAGGGGGATTTTATGAAAATATTCCTAGAATATTAAAAGATAATTCAAAAGCTACTATAAGATTTAATGAAAAAGAATGGCCAACTTATGAACTTTTTAGCTGGATAAAGTCTAAAGGAAATATAGAACAAAAGGAGATGTTATCAACTTTTAATTGTGGTATTGGAATGGTTATAGCTATTAAAGAAGAATATGCAGAAGAAGCCATTGTTTTATTAAATAATCTAAACATAATTTCAAAAATAATTGGGAAAGTAGAACAAAAAAAGCATAAAGACCCTTCAGTAGAAATAGAATTGAATTAGATGTCAGAATTTTCTTTCGCAGTACTTATTTCAGGTAATGGCTCGAACTTACAAGCTATGATTGATTCTGTAAGAGAGAAGAAAATTTCAGGACAAATATGTTGTGTTGTAAGCAACAACCCAGAAGCATTTGGTATAGAAAGAGCAAAAAGAGCAAAAATTCCTGTTGAAGTAATTAATCATAGAGAGTTCTCTTCTAGAGAAGAATTCGACTCTGAAATGATTAAAGGACTAGAAAAATATAAACCAAACTTAGTTGTGTTATCGGGTTTTATGAGAATACTGAGTCCTGTTTTTATAAATCATTATCACGGAAAGCTGTTAAATATCCACCCTTCTCTTTTACCAAAATATCCTGGACTAGATACTCATCAAAGAGTCTTAGATTCTGGAGATAAATACCATGGAGTTACTATACATTTTGTGGACAGTACACTAGATGGCGGTCCCATATGCGCTCAATCACAGTTAACTGTAAATACTAGATCTGCTGAAGAGCTACAAAATGAAATACACTCCTTAGAACACGTTCTTTATCCAAAAGTTATAGACTGGTTTAGCAAAAAGAGGTTAAAGTTGGTTAAAGGAATTGTTTATTTAGACAATAGACCAATCAAGTTAGCAAAATGAAGAAACTATTGTTAGTTTTATCTGTTTGGGTAACTGTATTACCTAATCTTTACTCTAAAAATGTTCAAGATATAGAGCAAACTGAAGCAGTTCTAAGCGTAGAAGGAGACATAAAAGCATCAATGTATGTCTCTATGAAGAAAGAAGATCAAGAGACTTGGAAATTAATATCAGAAATAAAGAAATTTGGGTTTACCTTTAGAAAAGAAACTGCAAGATTTATTTTATTGAACAATCAAATCATTCCCCTACATTGGTCCAGAAAAGGAGAAGCTGAAGTTAATTTCAACTGGAAAGAAAGAGTAATTAACTTTAAAGAGAAAAAACAAGATGGAACTATTCCTTTAAACGATGGTGATTTAGGTCCAGCAACAACTCAAATCAAGCTTAGGTTAGATCTAAGAAATTACGATATTTCTTCTTTACCTGATAAATTAGAGTATAAGGTCTACTACAAAGGGAAGGTTAAAAAAAGGGTATTTAAAATCAATGGTTTAGAAACTATTTCTACTCCTTTAGGAGAATATTTGACTATAAAAGTCACAAGACTAAGACAACAATCCGGGGACAACAGGGAGCAGGTTTTTTGGCTAGCACCAGATTTAGATTTTGCCATAATTCAAATTTTGAATGATGATGGAAAAAGAAGGGTCAAGATAAAAATGAAAAAAGAAAATTCCTATCCTTAGGTTTTAGGAAGAGTAACTCCTTTTTGTCCTTGGTATTTCCCACCTTTGTCTTTATAACTTACTTCACAAATTTCATCTGATTCAAAAAACACCATTTGTGCTACCCCTTCATTTGCATAGATTTTTGCAGGTAAACTGGTGGTATTGGAAAATTCTAAAGTTACATGACCTTCCCATTCAGGCTCTAGAGGAGTTACATTAACTATAATCCCACACCTTGCATAAGTTGACTTACCCAAACATACAGTAAGAATATTTCTAGGTATTTTGAAATATTCAATAGTACTCGCTAAAGCAAAAGCATTAGGCGGAATAACACAACAGTCGCCACTTACATCTACAAAACTATTTGGATCAAACTCCTTAGGATCTACTATTGCAGAATTTATATTAGTGAAAACCTTAAATTCATTCGAACATCTAACATCATAACCATAAGAAGATGTCCCATAAGAAATAATTTTTGCATTCGATTTATCCAATCTTACCTGTTTAGGTTCAAAAGGCTTAATCATGGAATAGTTGGTTGCCATCTCTTTTATCCATTTGTCTGATTTTATAGTCATAAATTTTTTTCAAGCTGTTGTTTATTGATATGATACTTATAGCAGGGTTTTAAAAAAACATAATTTTTTTATAAATATGAAAATAAAATTCTTTAGAAAATTTTTCTTTTTATCCTTCTTCTCTATTTTTTTCTTCCTAGAGGAATTACTGGCAGAGAAGCAAATAGATTTGCTTGATCTTTACAAGAGTTTGCATTCCCATCCTGAACTTTCATTTCAAGAAAAACAAACTTCTGCAAAGCTGGCCTTAATCCTCAAGAATCTAGGTTATAAGGTTACTCAAAAGTTCGGTGGATATGGTGTGGTGGCTATTTTAGAAAACGGAAAGGGAAAAACTGTCATGCTAAGAGCTGATATGGACGGATTGCCTATAGAAGAAAAAACAGGAGTTAGTTACGCTAGTAGAAAGAGATCATTTAATCCTGAAGGTCAGGAAGTTTATACAATGCATGCTTGTGGTCATGATATACATATGACTTCTCTTATAGGAACAGCTCAAAATTTAATTGAAAATAAGAATAAGTGGAGAGGGACTCTTATTCTAATTCTTCAACCGGCTGAAGAGGTAAGCGGAGGTGCAAGGGCTATGCTAAAAAACGGTCTTTACTCTAAATTTCCAATTCCAGATTACAACCTCGCACTTCATGTTAGTGCTGATCTTGAAGCAGGAAAGGTTGGGTATATACCTGGATATGCGATGGCAAATGTTGATTCGGTAGATATATTAATTAAAGGAATAGGGGGACATGGTGCTTACCCACATAAATCAAAAGACCCCATCATTCTTGCTTCACAGCTTGTTATGGCTTTGCAAACTATAGTAAGTCGAGAAATATCACCCCTTGAACCAGCAGTAATAACAGTGGGATCATTTCACGCCGGTACAAAACACAACATAATACCAAATGAAGTTAAATTACAATTAACTCTACGTTCTTATACTGATGAGGTAAGACAAAAAACCTTAGATAGCATAGCAAGAATAGCAAAGAATCTAGCTAAATCTTCAGGCCTTCCTGAATCTCTGTATCCAGAAATAACCCTTAAAGATGAATACACTCCAGCTGTATTCAATGACCCAGATTTAACAAATAAGCTTAGGGTGAGCTTTGAGAGTTCCATAGGAAAAGAAAATGTAATAAAAGTTGATCCAGTAATGGCTGGAGAGGATTTTGGCATGTTCGGAAGAACAAGCCCTTCAGTCCCAACAGCTTTATTCTGGTTAGGAGCAGTAGACCATCAAGATTATAAATTAGCTAAAGAGAAAAATAATACTCTTCCTTCTCTCCACTCCAATAGGTTTCTTCCAGATCCAGGTACTACAATTAACACCGGAGTTAAAGTTTCTACTAAAGCTCTTTATGACTTGTTCAATTTAGAATATTAGTCAAATTTCATTTCTTGAAATTTACCCTTCCACTTAAAGCATGCATCAAAGTTCCTCCATCTACATACTCAAGCTCTCCTCCTAAAGGAACTCCAAGAGCAAGCTTAGTAATCTCTAAGGTATCGATGTCTTTAAGAGACTCAAAAATATAATTGGATGTTGCCTCTCCCTCTAATGTTGAGTTAGTTGCTAGAATGAGTTCAGTTGTTTCCTCTGATCTGACTAATCCAAAAAGTTTATCCAATGCTAACTGATCTGGTCCTATATTATCTATAGGAGATAAATTTCCATGTAAAACAAAATATCTACCACTAAAGTGATTGCTGTGTTCTATGGCAAATACATCAGCCACAGATTCTACGACACACAAAGTATAAGAATCTCTCTTTGAGCTTTCACATATATTACAAAGTGATGCTTCAGTAAATACTCTACATCTATTGCACTTACTAACTTGGTTTAAGGCATTTTTTAGAGAGTCTGACAAAATATCTCCTGCTTCTCTATCTCTTTCTAGTAGATAGAACACCATTCTTTGAGCTGACTTAGGACCTACTCCAGGCAAGCATTGAAATGCTTCTATTAGATTATCAACTAAAGGGCTTATTTTCATTAAATCTTAGTTTTTGATTTAGGTTTTACCGATTCAGTTATTACTTCACCTCCTAAATCATCTAGAATCAATTGTAAATCTTTATCTTTTTCAAGTGACTTGACGGCTTTAGCTATCTTCTTACTTTTCTTTTTCTTCTTAATATTGTTTGGAGAAAGGACTGAATCGTTGTTTTTTTCAAAGAAGATATTAGCTTCTATGCTCAGATGTTTATTTAAGGAAGTTTGAAACTTCTCTCTGTGACTTCCATTGAGAATCTCCAATTTATCTTCAGGTATTGAAAAATAAATCGTTGAATCTTCTACCCTTATTAGAGAACAATGTGAAATCAATTGCTTAGTTCCAAGATCTAATTCAAGAGACTTAAAAATACTGTTCCAATTTTTCTGATTAATCAAATCTCCATAATTCTTTGAAGATTCATCGTTTGTTAATTCAAAGTCTCTTGAAAATTCTTGTTCTGTTGTTTGTGCTTTCTCATCAATTATTTTTTTTTTACTCTCTTCTACTAAAGAGTCAGGTAGAAAGGACAACATACGAAGTAATGCCATTTCAAAACCTCCGATTTGGTCAGGAGCTAAATCTATATCTCTTTTGGCCATTAACCCGATTTGATAAAGAACTTGCGTGTCTTCTGAATTAATAGTCTTAGATAATTGCAATATCCCTTCTTTGTCTATATTCGAATCAGAAAGGGCTTCAGGAGAAATTTGTGCAACTGCTATATATTGTAATGCTTCTAATATTAAATCCATTAACCTTGGATAATCTACACTCAGTTCAGACACTTCATTTAGCTTACTAAGTAATCCTTTTGGGTCCTTTTCTATAATACTATTAAGTAAAGAAAACACATGATCAAAGGGAAGAGTTCCTAACATTTCAGATACTTTTTCTGTAGTTAACTGACCGTTAGAAAAAGCAATAGCTTGGTCTGTTAATGTTAAGCAATCTCTAAGACTCCCTCTTCCTGCCCTTGCTAAGAATTCTATACTTTGGGATTCAAATTCTATTTTTTCATCTTGTAAGATGTACTGTAATCTTTCTGTCAGCTGATTCGGCGTTAAGTTTTTTAAATTAAACTGCAAACATCTTGATATTACTGTTGGAGGAACTTTTTCTGGTTCGGTTGTGGCTAGAATAAAAACTATATGTGGAGGAGGTTCTTCTAAAGTTTTCAGTAGGGCATTGAAACTGTGTTTTGAGAGCATATGTATTTCATCTATTAAATAAACTTTATATCTAGATGAACCAGGTACATGCATAACTGTCTCTAAGAGCTGCTGGGTCTCCTCCACCCCCCTCCTAGAAGCAGCATCAACCTCATGAAAATCCATGAAACTGCCTTCCGAAATTGATTTACAAGAACTGCAAGTTAGACAAGGATTTGCAGATAATCCTTCTTCACAATTCAAGCACTTTGTAAGTATTCGGGCTATGGTGGTCTTACCCACTCCTCTTGTACCAGTTAACAAGTAACCGTGATGAATTTTATTTTGAAGAAGAGAATTCTGTAATGCCTTTACTACGTGTTCTTGCCCTACTACATCTTCGAAA
>CAZMZZ010000047.1:0-10292 GCA_964571215.1 uncultured Gammaproteobacteria bacterium | reverse complement strand
GAAAGTTTAGACTTTATTACGAATTACATGAAATCTAGGTTTGAAACAGTTAGAATCAGAAAACCAAACTCGTCTAGACATAGATCTAAGGAGTATTATGCTCTGGGAAATTATTTAAAATAGGAATGAGTGAATTAGTTAAAAATTTATTGATGTGGCTATTTATTGCTGCAACTATGTTTACTGTAGTTAGTAATTTCTCTGGGTCTTCAACTAACAATGAGATCACTTATTCTGAATTTATTGCTAAGGTAGAAAGTGACCAAGTCTTGAGTGTTCATTTTAATAATGACAATTACACCATAAGCGGAAAAACAGTTAATGGAGAAACTTTTGAAACAGTTAAACCTCCTTTTCTTCAAGATAATCTTAGTGAAACTTTGAAAGATCACAGAGTAGCAATAGAAGGAGAAAGACCCGAACAACAATCTTTACTTAAACAGTTACTCATTGCTAGTTTTCCTATATTAATAATTTTAGCTGTATTCATGTTCTTTATGAGACAAATGCAGGGTGGTATGACAGGAAAATCTGGTCCTATGAGCTTTGGAAGAAGTAAAGCAAAAATGTTAGATGGCGGTAAGGTTAAGACTACCTTTGCTGATGTAGCAGGTATTGAAGAAGCAAAAGAAGAAGTCCAAGAAGTGGTTGATTTTTTGAGGGATCCTTCTAAATTTCAGAAACTAGGTGGCAAGATACCCACAGGAATACTATTGGTGGGTTCTCCTGGAACTGGTAAAACTTTACTATCTAGGGCTATAGCAGGAGAGGCCGAAGTTCCTTTCTTTACTATATCAGGTTCTGACTTCGTAGAAATGTTTGTTGGAGTAGGAGCTTCGAGAGTAAGAGACATGTTTGAGCAAGCTAAAAGACAGTCTCCATGTATAGTGTTTATTGATGAAATAGATGCAGTTGGCCGTCACAGGGGGGCAGGATTAGGTGGCGGTCATGATGAAAGAGAGCAAACCCTTAATCAGCTTTTAGTTGAAATGGATGGTTTTGAAGAAAACCAAGGAATAATAATAATTGCAGCTACAAACAGACCTGATGTATTAGATCCAGCTTTGTTAAGACCTGGTAGGTTTGACAGACAAGTTGTGGTTCCTCTTCCTGATATAAGAGGAAGGGAGCAAATTCTCAAAGTACATATGAAAAAGGTACCAATATCAGAAGATGTTGACCCTTCTGTGATTGCAAGAGGCACTCCAGGATTCTCTGGAGCTGATTTAGCTAATCTAGTAAACGAAGCAGCTTTAATAGCAGCAAGATCTTCAAAAAAAATGGTCAGTATGGAGCAATTTGATTTTGCAAAAGACAAAGTCATGATGGGTGCAGAAAGAAAATCAATGGTTATGTCTGAAGAAGAAAAACTAAAAACAGCATATCATGAAGCAGGTCATGCCATTGTAGGAAGAAGTTTAGAACATCATGATCCTATATATAAAGTTTCAATTATTCCAAGAGGAAGAGCGTTAGGAGTGACAGTTTTTCTTCCAGAAGAAGACAAATACAGCCATAGCAATCAAAGTATATTAGATAGAATTAGTGGTCTCTACGGGGGTAGAATAGCTGAAGAACTAATTTATGGGGAGAAGGGTATTACAACTGGTGCTTCAAATGATATAGAAAGGGCAACTGATTTAGCAAGAAACATGGTAACTAAATGGGGTTTATCAAGAGATCTGGGTCCAATGAAGTATGGAGATGAAGCTGATGAACCTTTTTTAGGAAGATCAGTAGGAAGCTCGAAACAAGGTATATCAGATGAGACTGCGCATAGGATTGATTCTGAAATAAAGAATATTATTGAAGAGTGTTATAGCAAAGCCTCAGAAATTTTAGAAAAAAATCTTGAAAAACTCCACGTAATGGCCAAAGCTCTTATGGAATATGAGACTCTTGATGAAAGTCAAATCAACGATGTCATGGCTGGTGCAGAGCCAAGAGCTTCTTACTCAGAAAATGAGAAAGAAGACTCAAGTGATGATAAGGATCAAGACCCTTCTGTTGGCGATACAGCTGAACAAAGTTAGTAAGTTAAAAAAATAACTTCAAATATATTAAACTTTACTACTTTTTTAAGAGAATGAATCATTAAATTTTATTGTTATGAATGAGTCCAGAAACTTAAAAAAATTATCAAATGATAGGAGATTTGGAACAGATGGTATAAGAGGACCAATAGAGTCCACCATGAGTCCACTTTTTCTTACTAAACTTGCTTGGGCAGCTGGATGTGTTTTGCAAGAAGAAGGTATTTCGGGAATTCTTATAGGTAAGGACACAAGGATTTCTGGTTATATGCTTGAATCTGCTATGCAAGCAGGTTTTATTTCTTCAGGAATGAATGTAACCTTATTAGGTCCTTTACCTACGCCTGCTGTAGCTTATCTGGCTAAGTCCAATAATCAAGCAGGTCTGGTTATCAGTGCTTCACATAATTCTTTTGAAGACAATGGAATTAAGTTGTTTAATAAAGACGGCTTTAAACTATCTTCTACATTAGAGAGAAAAATAGAAGCAAAATATTTAGAACCTATTACTGTTGTCAAAGCTATTGATTTGGGAAAGGCTGATAGACTAGTTGATGCCAAAGGTAGATATATAGAATTTTGCAAGTCTTCTTGTACCAATTTAGACCTTTCAGGTTTGTCTTTAGTTTTAGATTGTGCCAATGGGTCAACTTACAGTGTAGCTCCTAAGATTTTTTCTGAACTTGGTGCAGAAGTTACTTCATTATCAATTGAGCCTGATGGAATAAACATAAACGAGAAGTGTGGATCAACAAACCCTGAGTTATTGAGAGAAAAGGTTCTTTCCTCTGGAGCAAAAATTGGAATAGCCTTTGATGGAGATGGAGACCGAATTCTAGTAGTAGATAAAAAGGGAAATATTTTAGATGGAGATGACCTCTTATACACCTTAGTTCTTCATAAAATATCATCTAATAAAGATTTCCTAAGTTCGTCTGGAGTGGTTGGTACTTTAATGACTAATAAAGCTTTTGAGACATTTCTTCAACAGGAAGGTATTGGATTTATGAGAACAGATGTTGGTGACAAGTTTGTTCTTGATGAATTAGTAAAAAAGAATTGGATTTTAGGAGGCGAGCCTTCTGGTCATATTATTTGTTTGGACTCTTCAACAACTGGAGACGCTATTATTGCTGCTCTTTCAGTATTGCAGGCTGTAGAGCATTTAGATTTCGATATCTCATTAGCACTTGAAGCTTTTACTAAATTTCCTCAAAAATTAGTTAATTTAAAAGTAAGAAACCCTCAGACAGTTATGATGAATAATAAAGTAAGAAAATTAGTTGGAGATGTAGAATCATCTTTGGGGAGAAATGGGAGGGTTTTAATAAGACCTTCAGGCACTGAGCCTTTGATAAGAATAATGGTAGAAGCTAATACTTCTGAACTGGCTGATCAATCTGCAAACAAATTAGCTGAATTGATTAGCTTAACTGGGTAAATCATGGATTTTCCTAAGTTAATAGCAAACTGGAAGATGAATGGGTCTTACAAGGAAGTTGAAGAATGGTTAGAAGAAATTCAACGAAATATACCCAAAGAACTTCAAAAAGAATGCTTATTTTGTCCTCCTATTTGTTATTTTTCTGATGCATCGTATCTAATATCTAAATCAAACAGCAAATTACTTTTAGGAACTCAAGACGTAGATGCTCATTCTAGCAATTCACTAACAGGCGGTATTTCAGCAGCTATGCTTAAAGATCTTGGGTGTAACTTTGTCATTATCGGTCATTCTGAGAGAAGAATAAATTTCAAAGAAGAAGGTATTATTACTGAAAAGTTAAATTCAGCATTATCAAGTAATATTAAAGTTATTTATTGTGTTGGTGAAAATTCTTCAGAGAAAGAATCAGGTAGTACAACTAAGAGAATTATTGATCAATTGAGTGTTTTAAAGGGCCTTAATCCAGATAATCTTATGGTAGCTTATGAACCAATTTGGGCTATTGGTAGTGGTAATAATGCCACTCCTGAATATATTAGTGATGTTCATGCCACAATTAAGAAGGAATTAAAGAATCTAGTTTCAATAAATAGTGATATTCCTATAGCCTATGGTGGTAGTATAGATGCTTCAAATGTTGAGAACATAATTAAAACTCAGTATGTTGACGGACTTTTAATAGGAGGAGCGTCTTTACGAGCTACAGAATTTTCTGAGATAGCGGAAATATCTCTAAATTTATAGAAAAAAAGAATGAAAACTTTACTTATATTTCTTTACATACTTGTAGCAGTAGTTTTAGTAATTTTAATACTTTTGCAGCAAAGTAAAGGCTCAGATATTGGGAGTGCTTTTGGAGGAGGGGCCAGCAATACAATGTTTGGTCCAAGCAGTGGTTTTAGTCCTTTATCCAAAGTAACAGCAGTTTTGGCTACTGTTTTTCTAACTTTAAGTCTTGTTATTACTTTGCAATCAAAAAGTCCAAGCGAAGAGTTGCTTATAGAAAGTGACAATTCCAGTCCTATACAGGTAGGCGAACTTCCTGATAGTGATTCGGACTAATAAATTAGCCGAAGTGGTGGAATTGGTAGACACGCTACCTTGAGGGGGTAGTGGGCTTTTGCCCGTGGAGGTTCGAATCCTCTCTTCGGCACCAAGGTTTTACGTTGACGCCACAGGATTGCCAACCTATACTTCGCGAGCTTTATTGCGGGGTGGAGCAGTCTGGTAGCTCGTCGGGCTCATAACCCGAAGGTCGTAGGTTCAAATCCTACCCCCGCTACCAAGAAAGGCCCTATATGGGCTTTTTTGCTAGGAGAGAGTTATGAATTCTAGTTACATAGAGGAGTTGATAGAGAAAGATATAGAGTCTTTAGGGTGTATTTTGTGGGGTGTAGAATTTAGCGGAAGACCTAGGAATAAGACTATTACTATATATATTGATAAAGATGAGGGAGTTTCAATAAATGATTGCGAAAGAATTAGTAAACATATTAGTAAAGTTTTGGAAACTTCATTTTCTTCCACAGAAAATTACTTTTTAGAGGTTTCATCGCCAGGCTTAGAAAGAAAATTTTTTAAAAATAAACAATATCTAAGTTTTATAGGAAGTAATCTTAAAGTTCGTTATATAGAAGATAATCAAAAATATAAAACAAAGAAGGGTAAATTGATTAATGCCAACAAACAACATTTGGTTTTAGAAGAAAACGAGGAAAGATTTGTAATTCCATTTCAGTCTGTTCAAAAAGCAAATCTTGAATTTATGGGAGAATGATATGCAAAATGAAATCTTATTAGTTGCTCAATCAGTTTCGGGAGAGAAAGGAATTTCTCAGGATTCTGTATTTGAGGCTATAGAACTAGCTTTAGCTACAGCCACCAAGAAAAGATATCAAGAACCCTCAAATATAGAAGTGGATATAAATAGAGAGACAGGGGAATACAAAACATTTAGATGTTGGGAAGTAGTAGAGGAAGAAGAGTTTGAACATTCTGGTATACATAAAATGTTGGATGAAGTTAAAGACGATGATGAGCTTTCACTAGGTTCAATGATTAAAGAAAGGGTAGATAATGTCGAGTTTGGAAGAATAGCAGCCCAAGCTGCTAGGCAAGTTATCGTTCAAAAGGTTCGAGAAGCTGAAAGAGCAAAAATTGTAGATCAATATCGCTCTTATATTGGAGAGCTAGTGAATGGTTCAGTAAAAAAAGTAACTAGAGAATTCTTAATTATAGACCTAGGAGATTCAGCTGAAGCAATATTACCTAGAAATGAACTTATTCCTGGGGATGTGTATAAGATTGGAGACAGAATAAGAGCTGTTTTACAGGAAGAAGAGAGAGAAAACAAAGGCTCTCAACTGTGTTTAAGTAGAAAATGTCCAGAAATGGTAACCGAACTTTTTAAATTAGAGGTACCTGAAATTTCTGAACATGTAATTGAAATAAAGGCTATAGCAAGAGATGCAGGCTCAAGAACAAAGATTGCAGTAAAAACCAACGATAATAGGATAGATCCTGTAGGTGCTTGTGTGGGTATGCGAGGATCTAGAGTTCAGGCAGTTTCCGGTGAACTAGGAAATGAAAGGCTTGATATTGTTATCTGGGACGATGACCCAGCCCAACTATTAATAAATGCAATGGGCCCAGCTGACATAACATCTATTGTCCTTGATGAAGAGAAGGGGGTTATGGATATATCTGTTACAACAGAAACTTTAGCTCAATCTATAGGCAAAAGTGGTCAAAATGTTAGGTTATGTAGTCAATTAACGGGGTGGAAGTTAAATGTAGTTGACAGTGAAGATACTTCTGAAAAAGAAGGTGGGGATAGCAATTCTCTCAATATGTTAATGGAACATCTTGATGTAGATGAAGGATTGGCTAAGACATTATTTAATGAAGGATATAAGAACCTTGATCAAATTTCTTCTGCAAACCCAGAAGATCTTTCAGCAATAGAAGGTTTTGATAATGAGATAGCTGATCTATTAATTGACAGGTCTAAAGAAGCTCTTCTTGCTTTAGCTATGGAAATAAGTGCTGACGCTAAAGATTCTGAAGAAGACTTATTATCAGTGGAAGGAGTAGATATTTCTTTAGCTATGGAAATGAATCAACGAGGAATAAAAAATAGAGAGAACTTAGCTGAACAATCGGTAGATGAACTTGTAGAGCTTATAGAAATCGATGAAGAAAAAGCAGCTAATATAATAATGAAAGCCAGAGAACATTGGTTTGAGGAATAGTTTAATAGTTTGAGAATAATATGGCTGATTTGACTGTACAAAACCTTGCTAACGCTGTAGGTACTCCTGTTACTAAATTATTAGTACAAATGAAAGATGCAGGTCTTAGTCATTCATCAGAGAAAGATGTAGTAACTGAAGAAGACAAGAAAGTTTTGCTTGAATTTATAAGAAAACAATCGAGGTCTTCGAAGACTATTTCACTTAAGAAAAAAGACACAGAGTCACCCTCAAAAGTAGTAAAAATTCACAGGAAAACAGTTGCAAAGAAAACACCTTCTAAAGAAAAAGATAAATTGGAAGATTCTTCTATTGCAAATTTTGATGAGATTGAAAGAAAGCGATTAGCTGGAGAAGAATCTAAAAAATCTAAAGAAGAAGAAAAAAAGAGAGAAATAGAGAAAAAAACTTTAGTAAAGAGAAAGAAAGCCAGATCTCAAGACGTTCCTAAACCTAGTGTAGCTCAAGCGACAGAAACTAAAGGTAAAACCAAAAGACGCATTAAAAATAAAGAGACTGTATCAAAAAAAGAACAGAGGGAGTTAGAGGGAGAAGAGTTCTTAAATAAGCAAATGGCTCCTCAGCATCAATTTGAGAAACCAACTGATGCAGTTATAAGGACTATACAAATTCCAGAAACAATAACAGTTAGTGATTTAGCTAAAGAACTGACTATTAAGAGTTCAGAGGTAGTTAAAAGACTGATGGAAATGGGTGTAATGGCAACACTAAATCAAACTCTAGACCAAGATACGGCAATTTTGGTGACAGAAGAGTTAGGTCATAAGGCCGAGTCAGCTAAAATTATAGAGGAAGAAGATCAGCTTAAAGAGCTTATCACCTTCGAGGGAGAAGAAGTTTCAAGGGATCCTGTAGTTTCAGTTCTTGGTCATGTTGACCATGGCAAAACAACTTTACTTGATTACATAAGGAAAGCAAAAATAGCTGAACAAGAACAAGGGGGAATTACTCAAAAAATTGGTGCCTATAGAGCGCAAATATCTTCCAATTCTATAACTTTCATAGATACCCCTGGCCATGCTGCCTTTACTGAAGTCAGGGCTAGAGGAGCCAATTCTACAGACATTGTTGTTTTGGTAGTTGCTGCTGATGATGGCCTTCAACCTCAAACAGAAGAAGCTATTAGCCATGCAAAAGCTGCTAATGTTCCTATAGTTGTTGCCATTAATAAAATAGATAAGGATGGTGTAGATATAGAAAAAGTAAAAAATGAATTGTCTTCTAAAGACATTGTTGCAGAAGAATGGGGTGGGAAAATTCAGATGATGCCTGTCTCAGCATTAACAGGAAAAGGTATAGATGAACTTCTTGAAGCAATACTTTTAGAGGCAGAAGTTCTTGAATTAAAATCCTATAGAAAAGGTCCTGCTTCTGGGGTAGTTCTTGATTCAACAACAGAAAGAGGTCAGGGAGCTGTGGCCACTGTTCTGGTTCAAAAAGGAACCTTACAATCTGCTGATATTATTTTGGTTGGTGATCAGACTAAAAGAGTTAGAAATTTACTTGATGAGAATGGAAAAAAAATTGATGAAGCTGGACCCTCTGTTCCAGTTCAAGTTACAGGTTTAGAGAATCCTCCAAAAGCAGGTGAAGAATTTGTTGTAGTTTCTAATGAAAAGATGGCGAAAGAAATATCATCAGAGAGAGCCAATAAGCAAAGAGCAACAAAACTTTCTAGTAAGCAAGCAGCAAATTTAGAAAATCTTTTTACTAAAGACTCCACAAACACCTCTTCCTTAAATTTGATATTAAAAGTAGATACTTATGGGTCTTTAGAAGCCATTACAGGATCTATAAACAACATGGATACGGATGAAGTAAAAGTAAATATTATTCATGGTTCAGTGGGCGGAATTAATGCGAACGACGTAAATCTTGCTATTACTACAGAATCTTCCGTTATAGGTTTCAATGTTAGGACTGATTCTTCATCTAAAAAAATGGCTGAAGAAAATGAGATTGAGATTTACTATGCCAGCATAATTTATGACCTTTTAGATATGATAAGGGAATTGGTGGAAGGTAAATTAGAGCCTGAGATAAAAGAAGAGATTTTAGGGTTAGCTGAGGTTAAAAATACTTTTAGATCACCACAGTTTGGATTGATTGCAGGTTCTATGGTTATAGAAGGAACAATAAAGAGAAATAAGTTTGTTAGAGTAATTAGAGATGATGTGGTTATCTTTGAAGGTTTATTAGATTCATTAAGAAGATTTAAAGACGACGCCTCTGAAGTGGCATCAGGTACTGAATGCGGAATAGGAATAGAAAATTATTCAGATGTTAAAGTTGGTGACAAAATTGAAGTTTTTGATAAGAAAGAGATTCAAAGAAAGCTTAGTTGATGCATTCTCAAGACTTTAATCGATCGGATAGGCTTTCTGATCAAATTAGAATGGAAGTTTCTTTCATTTTACAAAAAGATGTAAAAGACCCCAGGTTAAAAGGGTTAACTATCATTAGGGTGGATCTCTCTAAAGATATCAAAAAAGCCTTTATTTTATTCTCTGCTTTCAACAGCTTTAGTGAGACTGAATTAGAAGAAGTTCTGATAGGTTTAAATAAAGCTAAAGGTTTTATTAGAACCATGTTAGGGAAACGATTAGAAATCAAAAGAATACCTGAACTTTTCTTCGAAGCGGATAAATTTCATTCTTAGCATATGAATGGTTTTTTAATAATTGATAAGCCTGAAGGTTTAACTTCTTCAGCTTGTGTATACAAGTTGAGGCAAAAAATTACTGATAAGAAGATTGGTCATTGTGGTACTTTGGACCCACTTGCGAGCGGTCTTTTACCGATAGGCATAGGTGAGGCCACTAAGTTCACTTCTTATATTTCAGATCTTTCCAAGGAATACAAGGTTGAAGTTTTATTTGGAGTTAAAACTACAACTGGCGATATAGAAGGTGAGGTAATTTTAAGAAATAAATTTAATTTTACAAAAAAAGAATTGTATAAGGCATTGGAATCATTAATAGGAGAGCAACTCCAAACACCTCCAATGTATTCTGCTTTAAAAGTAAAGGGAAAACCTCTTTATTCTTGGGTAAGAAAAGGAATTTATTTACAAAGAAAAGCAAGAAAAATTTTGATCAGTTCTATTCAGCTTGAATCTCTTGAAGAAGAGTCAGTGATTTTAACAGTATCATGTAGTAAAGGTACTTACATAAGATCTCTTGCAGAAATTTTAGGTGATCTATTAGGTACTGTAGCAACAGTAAAATCACTTCGCAGGACAAGAATAGGTGACTTGTCTAAGAGCAATTTTCTCAACCTTGATCTCATCAATATTGATACTTTAAAGCAGTTCCTAATTCCCCCTGAAGAGATGTTACAACACCTTACAAAAGTTGATTTGAATGTAGAAGATATAAAAAAGATTAGAAATGGCTTGTCAGTAGACTATAATGAGCCCTTAGAAAAGAAAGAGATAATAAGAATTTACGAAGAAAAAGGTTCATTCGTAGGTATAGGACAGGTAAACATCCCCTTGAAAGTATCTCCAAAGAGGCTTTTGAATACGAAAAATACTTAATA
>CAZMZZ010000046.1:0-10351 GCA_964571215.1 uncultured Gammaproteobacteria bacterium | reverse complement strand
AAACCTATACCCCAATGATCAATTTTTCCTTCTTTCTTTAACATCTCGAAAGCTGGAATTACTGCATTGTAATAACAAGATAAAGTCGTAGTGTTCTTTTCCCTAAATTCATTTAAAACAGGCAATTGATAATCATCCTCTATGAGTTGGGAATGAAGCAGAAATAAATTAACCTTCTCAACTCCCATTGTCTCCAAACTCCTGCAAAGAGAATCGTTAAGTCTAGGGTAAACTTCGGAGTCTGGAAGCGTCCCAAGTCTACATTTGGTAGTGAGATTAATTGTTGAAATATTTTTCCCTAGTAAAGCTTCTCCAACAACTCTTTCTGCTTCTCCCTTCCCATACATTGGGGCTACATCAAGATGATTAATTCCATATTCTATTGCTAGATTAACGGATAAGATGCTTTCTTCCTTTGTAGTTTTTCCCCAAACATTACCTATACCTCCACCACCCAAGGTTAGAGCACTTACACTGCCAAAAGGTTTAAAGTCTCTTTGCTGCATTTTAAGTTTTTGCTATTGAAGCTACCCTTGAAGTCTTTTATCAATATTACCTGATAAATTACTTCATATAACTTAGAATCATTTTATCAAACAACCTGTCGGACAAAATTTTTCTCATAAACAGCATCATGCCAGATGAATTTCCA
This sequence comes from uncultured Gammaproteobacteria bacterium, assembly GCA_964571215.1. GTDB lineage: Bacteria > Pseudomonadota > Gammaproteobacteria > Magnimaribacterales > Magnimaribacteraceae > CAJWPI01. The sequence continues at coordinate 9,699 of CAZMZZ010000046.1, read as the reverse complement.
ATTACATAACGGGTCTTTGGTTTAACTGACGTACATGCATCTAAAATAGCATCTCCTATAACTGAGGGCTCTGATCCTTGGCTATCAAATCTTTCTAACATGGCTACATGTTTTTTTACTAGATTTCCATAAGCTGTGTGCCCAGAAATTTTCAGCATATTCTTACGCACAATACTACTCCATTCTGTCTTTATTGCACCAGGCTGAATCACCACAACATCTATATTAAATTGTCGTAATTCCATTCTTAAGGAGTCGCTTAAGCCCTCTACAGCAAATTTTGTTGCATGATACCAGCACCCATGGGGTTCACCTACCTTACCTCCAACAGAAGAAACATTAATAATTTTCCCTTGTTGTTTTTCGCGCATATTGGGTACTACAAGCTGAGTTAACCTGGCCAAACCAAAAAGATTAACTTCAAATTGGTATCTAGCCTCTTCTAGGGGGAGGTCTTCCAAAGAGCCATATGAACCATAACCTGCATTGTTAACTAAAGCATCAATTTTGCTTTCTTTTGAAAAAATCTGAGAAATAAAATTCGTAATAGATTCTTCATTTGTGATATCCAGACTAAAAGTGTTAACACCTTTGGCCTTTAATTCTTTCATTCTATCTTTACGTCTAGCTCCAGCATAAACCTCCCATCCTGCTTCAATTAGTTTTAAAGCAGTAGCCTCGCCAATACCTGATGATGCACCTGTAATTATTGCAACTTTCTTGGGATTCATTCTTTTCTCCTTTGTTTAAAGAAAAACCCTTAAGCAGTAATATCGCTGTATATTAAGTATATTGGTAACAAAATAAGTAGGAAAAATTTCTAATCATGAGTTAATTTGGTTTATATTTTAGAAAATAAGAATCGTCCTTCATAATTTTCCTTATTCCTTCTAAATCTTCTTTTGTATCTAAACTTGTAAAAGCTTCTTCTAGAAATACTGCTTTAATCTTTCCATCATTATCAAGAATTCTTAAAAATTCATTGGGTTCTTTTAATTCATTTTCAGTTTCTTTCCAGTTAACAAACTGTTTTAGAGAAGATTTAGTGAAACCAAATATAAAAACAACCTTTAAACGGTTATTATTGTACGAAATATGGGAACTGGGTATATCTTCTCTTGAACAGTAAATCAAATTATTATTATTAGATAAGACAGCCTTGAAGTCTTGTTTGAGTCCTACTTCTCTATAAGGCGTAACTCCCACCATATATTTTGTTTCAGGGCTGTTAGAGAATTCGCTAACTATCTTGTCTATATTTTTTGGATCTACAAGAACCTCATCTCCTTGAATATTAATTATGTGAGTACAATCAAGGTCTTTGCTAACTTCATAGATTCTTTCGCTTCCATTTCTATGTTTACTAGAAAGAAGAGCTTTTCCCCCATGCTCCTCAATTGCTTGTATTATTTCTTTAGAATCAGTTACAACATAGAGGTCATCTAGATTTGCAGCAAGAGAACATCTTTTATATACATGAACAATAGCTGGCAAACCTAAAACATCTTTTAATGCTTTACCTGGTAATCTAGTTGATTCCATCCTAACTGGAATTAACCCGATAACTTTCATTTAATCAACCTTTTTATATTTATGATGCTCAGAAGGTTTAATTTGTTTATCTTCACTTCCACAAACTTTCTCTGCTCTTCTAATATCTTTTACAAAATTTGAAAACTCATCATTTTCTAGGCTAAGAGAAACAGAATCAAAATGAGACCAAAAGACACTTTTCATCTTCACATGTTTTTCAATCATCAATGCCCCCGCTCCTATGGCTAAGCAGCTTGCCATAGAGCCTAAATCATGACTTGAATATCCTGGGGTAATTAGATTATTAGTCTTAGATAGATCTCTATAGTGTCTCACAACTGATACAGAGCAATCTTCATCTTTAGTAGGATAAGAAGAAGTACATTGTAATAAATAAATTCTTGAATTATTTTTAAATTTATCAAGTATATAATTTTCATATTCAATAGAAGTTAATCCCGTAGATATAACAATATCTCCAGTATATTTCTCTGCAACATAATCATGGTATTCATTAAAATCAGAAATTGTTGAAGGAATCTTTAAGAGTTTAGGTTCGAACTCCAACATAAACTCTAAAGACTCTTTATCCAATACAGAAGAAAACCATTCAATTCCAATCTTTTTACATTCTTCATCTAAGCAAATGAAGTCTTCTTTGGAAAGCTCCAACCCTTCCCTGTAGTCTCTAAAAGTCGATCCATAATCAGAAAAATAATAGCTTTCAAGCTCCTTTTTACTATAGAAGGTTTCAACGTTCCGCTTTTGAACCTTAACGAAATTTGCACCTGATTCTTTTGCTTTTCTAACCATTTCTAATAATAAATCTCTATCACCTAAATGATTAGTTGTGATTTCAGCAACTATCTTTACTTTGTATTCTTCTGAAGATGTATTTATTTTCTTTGTTACCTCTTGTTTTAAATCAAAGAATTCATCTGCTGTAATTGAGCTATAAGCTTTATCTCCTACATGAGTGATTTCTATATCTTTATCATCTGATAAAGAATTATGTATATTAATGAATATATTTTCTTGGCTTTCCAGTTTTGCTCTTCTATATAAACCCTCTTCTTCCTTCTTATCTTCTAAGGAAGAAATTGTATAGGAGCTTTCATTTTCATAATAAAAATCAAAACCAAGCATAAATACCTTTATTCTTGTTTCTCTGTTCTTAGCAATAAGCTTTGAAGCTTTAATAGCTGAAATGAATAAAGGATCTTCAATGGCTAAGCCCTTCTTATTAAAAGCATCAACTTTTAACTCGCCTCCGGTATAAATCTGGGGGTTTTCTTCAAGAACTATATGGTTTCGGGAATTTAATGCAGTATCAGCAAACTCTTTATTAGAAAAAGATATATATTCATTACCTAGTTTAGAAATATTATTTAGTGACCAAGAATTATTTATCACAATAAGATCAGATTTAATTACATTAAAAGAGTCGTTAATGGAGATTACTAATGAATCAGAGAAATCATATGACAAGTAGCTATCTAATGATGGCCCTTTTCCAATAATGAAGATAGTATTATCTTCGTATAGAGAAACTATATCTCTTATTTGGGTGTAAAAACTGTCCTTCATAACCCTTCCCATCTACTATTACTCTTAGACCATGTTCTAAAGCAAGATTAAATCCAGCTAAAATATCCCAGCTATAAGCTCCATTTAAATTACTAAAACTTTTATAGGATCCTCTTATTACATTTAGCATGTTGTAAACACAACAACCCATTATCCTATACTCTTCATATTGATCTTGTTCATTAATTTCAATCTTAGTTAGGTTTGATGATAATCCAATTATTCTAGATTGAAAGTAGTTCAAGGTATCTCCTGTCATTAGGCTTTCATTTAATTCAGGTAGAAAAATAAAGGATTCTCGATGTTTATCTTCTATGTAAGCACTTAAAGAAATACCCCATTCTTTTAAACCGGTACAGAAATTCTCTGTACCGTCAATTGGATCAAGAACTACATAATTCATAGCAGCATTGTAAGAAAAGTCTTTAGAGTCAATCTCCTCTGAAATTACTTTTAAATCTAAATCTTGAAATTTACTGTCTAAAACATTCAAAATAATCTCTTGGCACTTTATATCGCCTTCAGTAACAAAACTTCCATCCTCTTTTTTTATTTTATTGGTCCTTAATCTTAGTATCTCGCCAAGATTACTTGTAACTTCTTTGATGACCTCTTTAGCTATCATATTCTTCTATAAAGCGTATATTGAGAGTCTAAGTATAAAGGTAGCAAAAGAACATAAGAGATTTTTTTTAGCATTATTTAAAGTTTTAGCAAAAAAGATTTTTAATCATTAATTTAATTATTTATTTTTAAGATAGGCTTTCCAGGCAATTTTTTGTAAAAAAAGTCTATCCTTATCAGATATCTTATTGAAATAATTATATGAAAGTCCCTTTGGAGAGGAGTTAGTTACAATTGCAAATACCGTGCAAGCACCTAAATATGTTCCAAGCATTCCAGGATGTGTTCCGTCTTGATGATGTAATTTAATTTGAGGATTTTCTTGATAAGCTATTTCATATGCTAAGCCTACAGGTATAACTAAAGAATTGCTTCTCTTACCTGCTTCATAGTAAGTCTTTTTAATCTTTTCTATTAAATTCAATTCATATCTTTTGTCATTCTTAAGATATGCATGAGTCATATACAAAGCGGTTTTAATTCCTAATCTATGTGCTTTATTACTAAACTTAACTGCTGTTTCAGAAAATTTTTTTCTTTGTTCTGGAGTTTTAACTTCGCTACTACCTCCCTGCATTATTAACAAATCTATTTGTTCATCTAATTGTAGATTTTCGTGATTAAGTAAATGATCTATATTGTGATTATGTAATTTCGAACCCCCAATTGTTGCCGATTTAGTAACAATTCCATTATCGTCGTAATGTTCAATCAACAATCTTTCTACATGATTATGAACACTGTCGTTATAGTAAAGATAACTATTTCCTATAAAAAGTATTCTTTTTGGATATTCTGCTACTAAGAAGTTAGAAAAAAATAAAAAAATAAAAAATAATGTAAAGGAACCATTGATAATATTTTTCATAATGTTAATTTCATTCAATACCAACCTAATTTTAAACCCTTATAGAGTAAAGGTTCCAGAGACTTTAAAAAATGTCTAATTTTATTTGTAAACATTTTTTATTCCACTTTCAAACGTATCTTCATAAACCTAGTCTTGTAAAAGCAGGTGCCAAACTCACTAGGGCATTTGTTAACTGGGTAGAATCTTCTTTTATCACAAGTTCTTGAAAATAGTCAGAAGGTCCATAAATACTTCTTACTTTTGAGGGAAGAAATCCAAATAATTTATAATAATTAGGATCTCCCAAAAGAAATAAAACATCGAACCCTTTCTCTTCACACTTTGTGATGACGGCATACATTAAAGAACTTCCAATGCCTTTTGATTGAAAATTGGGATGCACTGAAAGAGGTGAGACTTGCCCACAAACTAACCCATTATCGGGTTTTAGTGATACAGGAGAAACAAGTACATGTCCTATAATTTTAGAATCTTCTGCAACTAAACTAACTACATCATGGCCATCTTTAATGAGTTCCTTAAAGAGCAAGGATTGTATTACTTCTCCATCTCTAAAGTTTCCTTCACCTTCAAAAGCTTGAGATATTATCGAATAGATAGATTCTTGATCTTTATCTTTTGCCTCTCTTATCTTAACCATACGATGTAGTCATAAATCTATTGCCTGTTAGAAAGTAAAAATTTGTTTATTGCTTCTCCTACTTCTGTGGGCTGTCTGTAAGTTATATCGTGTGTTCCTTCTTCTATCGTTAACAACTCTACATGCGGTATACATTCTTTTAGATTCTCACTTCCGCTATAAGGGACAACTCCATCCATTTTTCCCCAGGCTACAAATGTAGGAATGTTTAATTTACCTAGATCTTTATACATTCTTCTACAGTCAAATAAATTGAAGCACCTAACTGTGGAAAGAAGAGATTCGGTAAACCCTTTGAAGATAAGTTGTTTATTAAAATTTTCTAAGAATTCATCTTCGTTGATTGACAAAGGATCGTCGCTATAAGAAGTCTCTGACATTCTCCCTACTCCATAGATTTTATTACTAAAAACATGCCAAAACCACTCACCAATTATTGGTTTCATTGTCCAACTATTTACTCCAGACATCCTTTGCATAAATCCTGCTGGAGCTATTAGTGATATAGATTTTGTTAATTTTGGATAGTTTTCAGTGAAATAACCAACTATCGGACCTCCCATCGAATAACCTATTAAATGGACCTTTTGACTTATCTCTTGATTATCTAGCAATCCCTTAAGAGATCTAACATAAAGTTCTTTATCATAATTAATACGTGGTCTTTCGGAGAAGCCTCTTCCAAAGTGATCATAAACAAGCACCTTGAATCCTGATTGACAAAATTTATCAATTAAACCACCCCAAACAAAACTAGGTGTAGAAAAACCATGTATTAACACTACAGTTTCTCCATTTGCACCTTCTTCGTCTGGATAAAACCACCTATAGTAAATATTTCCATCTTCTAACTCAGCCCAAGAACCTTCTTCAGGGATATGAGATATGTTAATTTTTTTTAATCGTATAGTTTTATATAAATAGGGAAGGTACAAAACTATTAGCAATATATTAATTGTTATTAGTAATGAGTTCATAACGAAATGGAAGTTTTACTCATAAATCTTCTTCTTACAGATTAATTGGTACTGTCAGTACCTTGAATCTCTCTTATTACTCTCATCAAAGCTGAAGCAATTTCAACAGGCACTTCTTCTTGTAAAAAATGTCCGGCTGAAGTTTTAGTAACTGGAGCCTTAGGAAAATTTTTCTCCATCAATGGTAATGCTTTTGCGAGAATGGGATCGTTCATGCCCCACACTATTTCTGCTGGGATATCTAAACCCTCCACGTAAGTTTCTACCATTCTTAAAGCTGGTGAGCTAGGATGATTAGGGCCATCAGTTACCATTCTCATTAATGCCAGTGGTGCCTTGGCATTACCGCTTTCGTACACTGGTCTACCATAAAGTTCTGATACAGAAGGTGACCAGGAAGCAGGGTCTCCTTGAGTGTTATGTAATTGATCAAAAATAGAAAATACCACTTCTAAAAGCAGTTCACCAACCACAGGAGTCTTGACTGTCGCATGCGCTGGAGAAAGATCTACATCTATTGTAGGAGCATTAAACCCTGTGTTCATTAAGACGGCTCCCTTAAGTAAACTGGGAGAGAGAGCTAATGCACCCATGCCTATTGGACCACCCCAATCCTGACCCGCGTAAACTAATTCAGAAATTTCTAACTTCGTCAAAACCCGGTTAATCCAACTGATATGATTTTCTAGTGTATGTTCGCTGGCAGGAACTTTACTAGAGAATCCCAGTCCTATCAGCGTAGGCATGATCACTCGCACTTGATCGGTCGGTAGATTTTCTACTACCTTTCTGTACAAAAATCCTGAGGTAGGGTTGCCATGTAACAAGAAAACAGGAAAACCTTCACCAACTTCAAGGACGTGAACTTTAATACCTGGCTCTACTTCAACAAAATAACTCTTATAAGTTGGACCAATCTTTTTGGCTGCATAATCGGGTAGGGGAAAAGCCTCAAAACTGCTTGCATCAAGGGTTTGTATACCTTGTCCTTCTGGTGTAACAAATTCTCCATCTCGAGTGATGTAGTACACAAAAACAATGCTAGCCCCAGTAATAATCAAGAGCGTAATTAGTAAAAACTTTTTCATAATCTATGGAAGTACTATTATCCCTTCATTTGGTTTGATATGTCCTCTAACAATTTCTTGGTAAGTTTGAATAAATTCATCTAAACCAGATACCTCCTTAATTTGCATCCATTCTCTGCTTTGCTCAGCTCTTTTACTCATAAAAGTTGAGGTTCTTTTGTTATAACCTTCAACTCCCCAGTCATTGTTTCTTTTTTGAATATGTGCTGGGGCAAAGAAGAATTCTGTTCTGTCTTGTAATTCTGCTTCTGCAAGAACATCCTCTACCGTCCCTCCTTTATTCCAATGAGTCATACCAACAGTTAGGCATTTCACCATATTATCACCTAAAGACTTTTGAAGTGAGCTAAGGATCTTTCGATTACCCGACATATCAACCATGACTGATGAATCTTGATTACTAATTTTTTCTAGCTGGTCATAGGAAATAACCTCGTCATAACAACCTAACTCTTCTAGAAAATTGGTATTATTTTCAGAAGTTAATCCTACTATTTTCGGAGAGTCTTCTTTATCAGCTAGGCCTTGGGCAAGTCCTATTCCAGTTTTGCTTGAAGCACTAATAATAATAACTTGTGATGCCCCATCATACGCTTGCTCTTCAAGCGCATCACATAAACAGAATGCAGTAATATGTAAAGGAAAGAGAAGAGCTCTTACATTATCCATTGAACTATCATAATTTTCTTCTGCGTTGAGCCTGACATAGTTGTTATAAACAGGAGGTAGTTCCTTACGATGTTCTTTTCCATCAACAAAACTTTTTTGAGAAATTTTGATTGGATTTACTAATAGTATATTAGCTGGAGGGAAGTATCCAAAAACCCTTTCACCATTTTTAATGTCGTCGTTATTTGAACGCACAACCTCTGCAAAACCCCACATTGGTATACATCCCCATTCATTGTTTAGATTTTCTCTAGGAGGGAAAAATTGCCAATACCCAATAGCATCCCCTGCAACCCCATAAGTAACATTGTTAGCTGTAAAAGAAAACTTTTCTACTTTGAGGAGAACATCATTTTCATCAATATCATTACTTAACTGTTGTTTAACAATGCGTGTTTTATTCAAGTCGGTTTTAAACGTTTGTAGTTCTTTCATATTTAATTTTTGCTCTCTCTATCTAAAATAAGAAATTATTCTAGCAGAACTCTTTTCACAATTTGGACCCATCAAATGAACTCCATCAATACAGGGAAGATGGATAATTTTTTCTATTAGTTCTAGACAAATTTGTTCACCTGTTTCCGTTGGCAAATCACTGGCCTCTAAGCGGTAAAGGATTTCATCGGAGATGTTTACACCCCATAAGTTTTTTCGCATCCAGTCGCCCTGTTTTGCTGATTGTAAAGGACCCATTCCAATCAGTACTTTACAATTGTTAAAGGAACCATGGTCTTTTAATTTATCCGAATATTGTTTTATAACCTCATAATCAAAACAATATTGAGTTTGAACAAAATTCGCTCCTTGCTCGATCTTAGTTGCTAATTTATTAATCGCATCTGGTTTTGAGATCTGATCGTATAAATCATCCGCCGTACCTGGATAAATCTGAAGAGGCTTCTTTATTTCTCTTCCATCTGTTAGCGTCCCCTCTGAGATGACCTTACACAGTTCTATCAACCCATTACTATTGAGTTCATTAACAACCAAAGGTCCATTCTTATCAGGTTGGTCACCGCTCAAACAAAGAACTTTATTTACCCCAACCGACAACGCTCCAAGTAATACAGACTCCAAAGCAATCTGGTTTCTATCCCTACCAGTTAGTTGCAAAATAACATCTAACCCACTTCTTCGAATCTCTGAAGCAACAAGCAAACTGTTCAAACGACTTTTGTAATTTGGTGAGTCTGTTACGTTTACAGCATCAGCAACAGCTCCGAGTTCTTCAACCTTGTTAACGCTTCCGGCAAGGTTGGTTGTAACTTCGGGTGTAGTTTCTGCTGTAAATATAAAATCAGTTGTTTCGAACACCTTATTACTCCTTTAGTATTTTTTTGCTAGTTCTATTTTTGGACATCTATCCATAATAACCTTTAGACCAGCTTTTTTTGCTAATTCTAATGCCTCTGCATTGATAATATTTAATTGAGTCCAAAGAACTTTTGCACCTATCTTGATCGCTTCTTTGGTTACTCCTATGACTGCATCTTCGGCTCTGAAAACGTCAACCATATCTATCTTTGCTGGAACAGAACTTAGATCTGCGTAACATAACTGTCCTAAAATGAGATTACCTTCTTCATTAGGATTAATTGGAAATATTTTGTAACCATGTTGAATCAGTGCCTCCATAACTTTGTAACTATCTCTACCATGATCTCCACTAGCTCCAACTACTGCAATAGTTTTCACCTCTTTAAGTATTTC
>CAZMZZ010000045.1:0-10915 GCA_964571215.1 uncultured Gammaproteobacteria bacterium | reverse complement strand
ACATCCCCTTGAAAGTATCTCCAAAGAGGCTTTTGAATACGAAAAATACTTAATAAGGATTTGAGGGAAACATTGGTTTTAGAATCATCAAAAAAGAGTGACATAATATCTAAATTCGGCAGAACGAAGGAAGATACTGGTTCAGCTGAAGTTCAGGTGGCACTATTGTCAGCAAATATTGATTCTCTACAAGATCATTTTAAATCAAATGCTAAGGATCACCATTCAAGGGTTGGCCTTATTAAAATGGTTAATAAGAGAAGAAAACTTCTAGACTATCTTAAGGATAGTAAGCCTGAGGTTTATTCAAAACTTCTACAAGATCTAGGGTTAAGAAGATAAAAAAATTACTTATCTCTTCTTAGAAATACCAAAAGTTTGGTTTATTTCAAAACAAAGGAATTATAAATATTATGGAAAGTTATAAGAAAAAAATAAATTTAGGAAATCAAGAAATAACTCTTGAAAGTGGAAAAGTTGCGAGACAAGCAACGGGTTCAGTTGTAGCAACATGTGGAAACACTCAAATTTTAGCAACTGTAGTAGTGGGGAAGCCACCGGGAGAACATCAAGATTTTTTCCCTTTAACAGTTAACTATATTGAAAAGACTTATGCCACAGGAAAGATTCCTGGTGGCTTTTTTAAAAGAGAAGGAAGGCCTACAGAGAAGGAAACTTTAACCTCAAGGTTAATAGACAGGCCTATTAGACCTCTTTTTGCTGACGATTTTTTATATGAGGTACAAGTCATCTGTACAGTACTTTCTTCAGATAAAGATGAAGATCCTGATGTAGTCGCATTTATTGCAGCATCAGCAGCATTAAGTATTTCAGGCCTCCCTTTTAAAGGCCCTTTAGGAGCCGTGAGGGTAGGTTTTATAGAGGGTAATTATGTAATTAATCCTAAAAGAAGTGAGATGGAAAATTCTTATTTAGATATGGTATTAGCTGGTAGTGACGCAGCTATCATTATGGTTGAATCTGAAGCAAAACAACTTAGTGAGGATCAAATGCTCGGAGGAATACTCTATGGTCACCAAGAAATGCAAGGAGTTATAGAAGCAATTAAAGAGATGTCTTCTGAAATAGGGAAGCCGGCTTTTGAATATGAACCCAGATCTTTAGATCCAGCTTTGATAGATGAAATAGATAAAAAATTCTCTGAAGATATTTCTAAAGCCTATTTAGTTCAGGATAAACAAGAAAGAGTTAAGGCCTTGACTGTAATCAAAGAAAAATTAATCGAAGATATGCTTCCTAAAGAAGAAGGTGCTGAAATTACTGAAACAGATCTTTTAGATTCATTAAAGAAAATAGAAAAAAGAATTGTGAGAAGTAAATTGATAAAAGGAGAACCTCGCATTGATGGACGAGCTCTTGATGAAGTGAGAGATATTTATGTTGAAGTCGGTTCTTTGATTAACACACACGGATCAGCTCTTTTTACAAGAGGTGAGACTCAGTCCATTTCAACAGTTACTTTAGGTTCCCCAAAACAAGCCCAAATAATTGATGCTCTCGAAGGAGAATTTAAAGATCATTTTATGCTGCATTATAACTTTCCTCCTTATTCTGTCGGAGAGGCTAGTTTTCTAGCTGGTCCAAAAAGGAGAGAAATAGGGCATGGAAAGTTAGCTAGAAGAGCCCTAGAAGCGGTTTTGCCTGATATTGAGACTTTTCCTTACACTGTAAGGGTAGTTTCAGAAATCACTGAATCCAATGGTTCCAGTTCTATGGCTACTGTTTGTGCATCAAGTTTAGCTTTAATGGATTGCGGGGTACCTGTTGAAGCACCAGTTGCAGGAGTAGCTATGGGCTTAGTTAAAGAAGAGACTGATTTTGCTGTTATAACGGATATCTTAGGAGACGAAGATCATTTAGGAGATATGGACTTTAAAGTTGCAGGCACAGCTGAAGGTATAACCGCTCTTCAAATGGATATTAAAATAGACGGAATTACGGAAGAAATTTTTGATGTTGCTTTGAAACAAGCCGAAACTGCTAGATCTCATATTTTAGAGAAAATGAACGAAGTACTTTCAAAATCAAGGGAAAAAATTTCTGATAAGGCACCGCAAGCTCTGCAAATAGAAATAAACCCAAAAAAAATAAGAGAGGTTATTGGTAAAGGAGGGGAAACTATTCGTTCTATTACTGAAGAAACTGGCGTGCAAATAGATGTGGAAGATAGCGGAAAGGTTTCTATCTATGGAGATACACTTGAATCGAGAGAAGCAGCTTTGGGTAGAATCCAGCTTATAACTGCAGAACCGGAAGTAGGAAAAATTTATACCGGGACTATAGCCAACATAATGGATTTTGGCGCCTTCGTCACAATCATGCCTGGTAAGGATGGATTGGTGCATATATCGGAGATCTCTGAAGAAAGAGTTGAAGATATTTCTAGTTTCTTTGTGGAAGGTGAAGAAGTTCAAGTTAAGGTTCTTGAAGTTGATAAGCAGGGAAAGATAAGATTGACTATGAAGGGTCTTGAAGACTAATTTCAAAAATTTGTATCTTTGTTGCTTTTGTGCTAGACAAAATTTGTTTATTTATATTTTATAAGTTCTAATGCACTTGCTCAGTAATATTACTGGGTTTTTGTTTAGCTAAATTAACGGGTGATTTATGAATGCACTAAATAATGTGAGAGACCTTATAGGTTCTTTGACCGGTATCATAGTAGCTCTTATTGCTTTAGGAGTTGCTGCTGGAGTAGTTTTTGGTTCTGGTGTACCTTTTGTAGGTTCAGTACTAGATAACCTTCTGGCTCTTGTTGATACTCTAGGTGCTAACGGACTAGTTGGTCTGATAGTACTAGCGGTTCTACTTGACCTATATAACTAAGTCTCTAACTTAGCTATTTTATGAAAGGGGGGCCGTAGAGGTACCCCTTTCTTTTTTGTAAGTAGCACTAACAGGGGGATAAATGATAGATCTTATTGAAAAGCTGAAAGACTGGTTGTGGGAAATAACCAAGATACTGGCTCTAGTAGTTGCAGTTTCTCTGCTTGTAGCAGTTCTATTTGGTCCCAACGCACCTTTCTTTGGTGGTGTATTAGATAATTTGGAACCAGTAATTACTTCTTTAGGATCCGAAGGATTAGGATTGATAATTGCTTTGATTATTATCATTGCAGTTTGGAGGGGTAGATCTTAGTAACCACTTAAAAAAAAGGCATCTTTACAGATGCCTTTTTTTTGTCTGCTGATATAAAATTCCAATAATGAAAGTTCAAGAAGGTAGAGTTTCCATAGAGGAAGATGTCGTAATTGGTAAAGCTGGAACCCGTGATCTACTAGCTGATATTTTTCTTCCACCCAAAGTAGGAAAGGATAGGCCAGCTATTCTTATTGTTCATGGAGGTGGGTGGCTAGAAGGAGACAAATCTCAATTAAGGGGTTACGGTATATTGTTATCTAGATTGGGTTTTGTTTGTATGTGCAACTCTTATCGTTTATCAGACGAAGCTTTATGGCCGGCTCAAATTCAAGATGTCAATTGTGCGATCCGTTATCTTCGAACCAATGCTAATGATTTGGGCTTAGATCCAGATAGAATTGGAATAACGGGTAACTCTGCAGGAGGACATTTGTCTTTAATGGCTGCAACGCAAGGTTACGATAACGAGTTTGAGGGAGAGGGAGGAAATAACCAAGTGACTTCTGAAGTAAAGGCAGTTTGCGCCATTTACCCCCCAACAACTATCAAGAACCTCACTCATATAGATCCTCTTGAAAATGCTTTTTTAATGCTAATGGGGAAAGAAGCGGAACAGTCTGCATACGACAAAGCAAGCCCCATGAAGTATGTTACTAAAGAATATCCTCCTACTATGCTTATTCATGGTTCTTCTGACAGTTTAGTAAAGTTAAAAGACAGTACGGATTTTTACGAAGCACTTATAGCAGCAAATAGACCTGCAGAATTACATATCTTCTCAGAAGAGGAACACGCTTTTGATGGTGAACCATCTTATGGAAGGACAGTGGCTAATTTACAGGCTTTATTTTTTTCTAAATATTTAAAGTGACAACAACAAAGAAAGAATCTTTTATTGGGATAGATTGTTTTGAAAACTGACACAGTTATTGTCGGCTCAGGAGTAATTGGTCTTGCAATAGCCAAAGAAGTATCTAAGGAAGGTCGCGAAGTAGTAGTTCTCGAAGCTAATCCCAGAGCAGGAGAAGAAACTTCTTCAAGAAATTCAGGCGTTATCCATTCCGGCATTTATTATCCCACAGGTTCCAATAAAGCCATATTTTGTGTCGAAGGAAATAGGTTGCTCTACGAGTACGTTCACAACAGAAATATAGGTTATCGTAATACTGGTAAGCTGGTTGTTGCTACCAGCAAGGATGAAATAGAGAGGCTAGAGCAACTCCATGCCAAGGGTAGAGAAAACGGAGTAGAAGGATTGGAACTGCTCTCTAAAGAAAAAGTAGAAAAAATGCAGCCTGAGATAAAGGCAGAGTTAGGCTTATTTTGTCCTAGTTCTGGAATTATTGATGCTGCTGACTTTGTGTTGAGTCTCGAAGCAGATCTACAAAGAAACAATGTCATCGTGAGTTTTAACGCAGAGGTAGAAAATATCAGTAAATCCAATCCAGGCTTTACTGTCCAGGTAAAGGGCGACGAATCTTATGTTATAGAAACTGATACACTCATTAATTGCGCTGGTTTAAATGCTGTTGATGTTGCTAAGAAGGTTGAGGGCATTGATGAAAATCTATTACCACAGGCTTATTATGGTAAAGGGCATTACTTCCAACTTAGTGGCAGTCATCCTTTTAAAAATCACTTAGTTTACCCTTTACATAGAAAACATAGTCTAGGTATTCATGTAAGTATTGATATCAGTGGTAAAGCGAGATTTGGACCTGATTTGATATGGACAGAGAAAATAGATTATTCCTTTGATGAATCACTAAAAGATAAATTTGTAGAGTCTATTCAGACTTATTGGCCCAATCTAGATCCTGATAGACTAACTCCAGACTATACTGGAATAAGACCAAAAATTTACGGTCCAGACGAGAAACCTGCTGATTTCCTCCTACAATCATCAAAAGATCATCAAATAGAGGGCTTAATTAACCTCTTGGGGATTGAAAGTCCTGGATTGACTGCATCTTTAGCCATCGCTAAAAAAGTTTCAAACTTATTACTTTAAGGAGTAACCTCAAATTTTAATTGGCAAAGATTTTGACTCAACTTAATCTACTAAAGATACACATCATGTATACTTGGATAGGTTATGCGAGAATTAGTTACTGTGATTAAAAAATTAGATTTACTTAATTCAGGATAGATAAATTTTTTATTAATTATGTCAGAACAACCATTAGTAAAAAGCAACTCCAATAGAAGAAAAGAACTGCAGAAATTTGCTCGATATGAGTTTAAGTATTTGCTAAACAAACAATTAGCAAAAACGATTGAAGAAGAAGTTCGTCTCTTTATGACATATGACGGTTACGTGCATCCCGAATTAGGTAATAAATATTATGTAAGATCACTATATTTTGACAATTGGGCAACTGTAAACTTTCTCGAAAAAGTAGATGGAATGAAAAAAAGAAATAAATACAGGATAAGAACATATTCAAAAGAGGAAGATAGTGATACTCCATTGTTTCTAGAAAAAAAAGGGCGAACCAATGAAAGAACATACAAAGTGAGAGTAAATATAGATAATAAACATCTAAATTATTTTTTACACCCTAGTTTTCATGACATTATCCTAAGCAAATATAAAGACAATGAACTAATAGAAGGGTTTGTTTTTGATTGTAATAGAAAAAGACTTAAACCTCGGGTGCTTGTTGACTATGATAGGCGACCCTACTTAAACAACTTTGGTCTATATTTTCGACTAACTTTTGATTCTCACATTACAGCGCTGAAAACAGATACCTTATATCCGGGAGCTGATTCTCAACCTCTTCAAGAATGTCGTGCAGGATATACAGTGCTTGAGGTTAAATTTGAGCGAAGCATGCCTCCATGGTTTCATCGCATTATTCAAAATTATAATCTAAGGAGATTGTCTATTTCAAAATTCGTAATTGGAATGGAGCAATGTGGCATGGCAGAAGATATATAAATCAATTCTTGTTACCATATTTATTGTTCAAATCTTTTCCAGTTAAATTTATTAGGTATATAATTAAATTTTGAGAGGGTTCTGCGGTGTTAGATTCAATTTTTACATCAATATCAATTTCTGTTGGTTCAGTTGGGAACGATACTTCTTCATTACCTATTGGTAGTGGTGAAATAGAAGGATTTCTTCAAGCAGAAAGAATTGCACATGTTTATGGCCCATCAGAAATTTTAATAAATCTAGTGCTTGCCTTTATCTTGGGTATGGCTATTAGTTGGGTTTATAAAGCCACACACAAGGGCTTGAGTTATTCACAATCATTTATGCTAACAACTATCTTTGTGGCAGTTATAGTTGCTATGGTTATTATGGTAATTGGCAATAATCTTGCGAGAGCGTTTGCTTTAGTGGGGGCATTGTCAATCATAAGATTTAGAACTGTGGTAAAAGACACTAAGGATACTGCATATATATTTTGGGCTCTTGCAGCCGGTATGGCAGCAGGAACTGGCAATTACTTTTTAGCATTTGCTGGAAGTCTGGTTATTTCTTTAATTGCGTATGTGTTATATATCTCCAATTATGGATCAATTCATAAAAGTGAATTTATTTTACAGTTCCGCATTAAAAACGACGGAAGTGATACCCAAGAATACTCAAAGATAATATCTAGATATGCAAAGAAATCTACTTTATTGCATGTAGAGCCTTCAGGAGATAATAACACTGCAAAATTATCCTTCGATATAATAATGAAAAAGGATGAAAATCAAAATGAATTTGCCAGCGATATAGCAAAACTTGATGAAACAAGCGAGGTTGCTCTAGTGGCTGCCAAGCATGATGTAGATTATTGATTAGCCAATTTCCATGAAATTACTAATAAGGGCTATAAAAAGTTTGTTGTTTTCTTCAATTTTAATTTCATCATTAATTTTGTTTGTCTTAACAATCAATTCAGACTTGCGCAGAGATGTGTTTGAAAGAGCAATCCATGTGTATCAATTACACGAAGAATCAGTAATTAGAACGCTTGTTCAACAACAAAGATATGCAGAGATTTCTAACAGAATTATACAAAATATTAATTTATCAAAAAAAATATCTAAAGGACGAACCGTATTTTTGGAAGAGATCCTTCATCAGGCAGAGTTTGCAGCAGAAAGAGCTAGGCATGGAGAACTTATAGCTCTTAAACCAGTGTTTATAAGATTGCTTGAAATTGACCCTAATTTATATAGAGTTAGAATTTGGTTAGCAGAAGCAATTGGAGACTCTGATTATCAAGAAGCCATATCAAATATTGACAAAGCAATTGAATTGTCAGAGGTTGATGAGCAAGCATATAGAGTTGCAATAGAAATAGCTGAGAACAATAGGGATCAACAGCTTGCACAGTTTTATTGTAATAAATACGTGAAAGCCAATCTTGGAGGACAAAGTCCTAAGTTGTTTTATGTCGGGTATCCAGGCGCAGGATTGAGAGAGTTCTCAGTCCAGTTTGATGAAAATGAAAGACAAGTTTATTCAATCACAGGTTTGAAATTAGGCGAATACCGAAACTATGAGTTTATACCTAAAAAAACTTTTGATTTTGAAGAATTGAAACTGTTTTTAAATGTTGTTCCAGGAACAGAAATAAAAATAGATAGCATGTCTTTTTTTACTGAGAATAGCCAAAGAATAATTGAAGCACAGAACTTCATAACTACCACAAAAAGTGCTTATGATATTTCAAATAATTTAAACAGTGATTTAGTTCTAGTATCCATGGGGAGCAATACTGAGGTTATTAATATGCGCTTAGATAAAATTATTGAAGGAATTAAAAAAATTACTATCAATATGATGTTTTCTAGGCTGCAAATAGCTAGCAAAAGTGTATGTCAGTAAAATGAAGTCTTCTCGGCATCCGATATTCTTGATGTTAGCAATCGTTGCTTTTCTATTTCTTATTGTGTCATCTGTTAATACATTGGAATCAGACTTAAAATTTGCACACAAGACTGATTATAAAAAATCATTCAATTGGCTTGGTTACAACATAGAAGTAACAATCAGAAAATTTGTAAGATCAATTGTTGATGATGAATCAATTGGCTTGCCTCAGATTCATCTTTATATAGGTGAGGCATCACAACAATCTCTATTGACAGACGTCCCTTATTCAACCAAGAATTGGGTGAAAGCTTTTATGTTAAATAATGGTAATCTCAAAGAAATAAAAGTGAATCATAAGGGAGATAACCCTACTAATTGGATGCTTTATAAAAAATCCTGGAAAATCAAAACAAAAAAAGAAGAGATGTTTGGGTTATATAGAATGTTCAATTTACACTCACCTCAATATAAGAGGTTTTTGGGAGAATATTCTTCTGGAAATATTGCAAAACGTATGGAAGTTTTATCTCCCAAAGTACAGTTAATAGAGTTATTTATTAATGACGAGAGCTATGGAATTTATATCCAATCAGAAATACCTAATGAAAAATATTTACGACGTAACAACATAATGCCTGTGAACCTATATAAAGGCGAACAGGCCTATAGTGAAAGAACTTTAGGTTTGTTTTATGACTTATTTAACAATACTAGTTTGTGGTCAAAAAAAGCTATATTTAATCAGAAACATGAACAAGATAAATCAGATCTACAGAATATTCTTTTATTAATTAGAGAGGCAGAAACAAATGCGTTGGCATTTGAAAGGTTGATCGAAAAAGTAGATATAGAAATATGGTCTAAATTTAACGCATATGAAATATTGACCCAATCTTTTCAGAGCGACTATATGCATAATCAGAGAATAATAATTGATCCATGGTCTGGATTTGTCCATCCAATAGTACAAGATCCACAGATGCAAGAGAGTTTTTTTCTTGCCAGACATGATCTATCTAAAGGCCTTTCTTTGGAATCTGATTATACGACACGGACACATAATTTGAAGTTGCTATTAAATAGAAGTAGCAAGTACATCGATTCAAAATATCAACAACTTCTTTATTATACAAAGGAAAAACCTGTTCTATTGGAAGAAGCCAAACATATCAAAGAGTTAAGAGAATTGATAGATGTATCATATAGCAGAGACATTCACCATTTAACTTTTCATCCACCAGTGGATATATCGAATTTTGTCGAGTCTCTAAAGTTTTTTAATGATTATATAACTAAAAGGTTACACGCCACTCCTAATTCTCTTTGGACGGCACAGGAAAAGAGCTTCATCATCACAATTAATGGAGAAATACCAATTTCAGACATAGTCGTCACTTTTGAAGGAGCACCGCCTGAATGGATTGCCTTAGACTTAAATGGAAATGACTTTATAGACGCTGAAGATATAAAGGTGTCTTCAGATAAAGCATCCAATAGTATTACTATTCCTGTCAGATTATATGCAAACAGAATCATGATCAGTGGCGAAAGTCATTTAAGAGATCGCAATATGGTTCAAAAGGATTTACAACTTGCCAATACAGGATTCAAGTTTATCTCTTCAAACAATATTCAAATTCAATCCGTTTCAGCAGGTAATCCGTTTTCAGGAAATCGTCTAACTCTAAGAAAAAGAAAATCTGACTATGTATTACCATCCATGTTAAATGTCCCATTAATTAACAATAAGATTGAGTCAACTGTAAATAATGAGATACGATTTTCAGGCATTGTGAATATTTTGAAAGATGAACATATTAGGAGCCCAGTTTCAATCCTACCAGGTACAGTTATCAATCTTGATGCTGGGACAAGTCTAATATTTCATAATAAGGTTACCGCCGAAGGAACACCTCAATCTCCCATTCGAATAAGAAGAAAAGATTCTGGCCGAGCCTGGGGAACCTTTGCATTGCAAGGAATGAAAACTAATGGAAGTGTATTTAGCCATATCAATATGAGTGGTGGCAGTGGATCTGAAGTAAATGGAATCTTCTACACGTCTATGTTTTCACTGCACAATACAAGAGATATTACTATCAGTGAATCACGGTTTAATAATAACGAAACATACGATGATATGCTCCATATTGTTTATGGTGATGATATTACGTTGAGTAATGTTTTTTTTAGGAACTCTGCCTTTGATGCAATTGATATTGATATGTCAAAAAATATTTTTCTAAAGAACCTGAATATTGTGAACTCTTTGAATGATGCCATAGACCTAATGGAGTCTGAAGTCTTAATCGACCAAGTTTTTCTTTATAAATCTGGAGATAAAGGTATATCAGCTGGTGAAAACTCCAATGTACTTGTTCATAATTCTTTATTACACAGTAATAACATCGGTTTGGCCTCCAAAGATGGATCTAACGTTCAAATGTTATACTCCAATCTTGATTCTAATGGGGTTCAAATTTCTGCTTATAAAAAGAATTGGCAATATGGGGATGGCGGCCATATCCGGCTCTATAATTCCATCATTTTACATGGAGAACAAAACTTTAACGTAGATACAGATTCTAATATTGTTGTTATGGATACAACAATGCTTGATAAACCTAATCAAGAAAATAAAAACATTACAATCTTTAGTAGCCAAGGTGGTGAACTCTTGAATAAGAATATAGTTCACCCTCTTTATGATCGAATTTCAACTGGTGGAAATCTGAATTCGTCTAATAATATCCGAGGATTCCAGGGTTTTGAAAAATCTTTTATTAACAGTGATAATAATTTAGACATTCCTCTTAGCTACAAACGATGATCATTAGGTTATAACTATTGAGTGGGAATAGAGAGATAACAGGATGGTGGCTATGGGTAGACTTGAACTACCGACCTCAGCATTATGAATGCTGCGC
>CAZMZZ010000044.1:0-11280 GCA_964571215.1 uncultured Gammaproteobacteria bacterium | reverse complement strand
GAAATATCATATAAAAGTTGATTAGCTGCCCTATATGGTGACTTTAATCTAGTATAGAAATCATCTTCCGCTCCATTGATATCTTGTACAAAATCATCTGAGTCCAACCAGTCTACTAAAGGATAAATTATTTGATCTTGTGAATACTCGTCTAGGCCTAGTTCACTTAATAAACCTCTATATTGATCAACACCAATTTGGTTTATGACTCTTCTATCCTGCGAGTCTAAACGAACAACGCTATTTAAGTTAAAACAAGTTTGTAAGTCGAAGAGTTTTCCTTCTAAGTTTCCTCCTTCAATTGTTACAAGAATACTGGGGATATCTTGATCAGGAATTAAAAGATTAGAGAAATTTCTAATTTTTTGTCTTTCACGAATGAAATCTGAAACACGCGACTCTAGTCCTAGTGCATACCAATGAGACTGCATGCGTAGGGAAAAGTCTGTTGATCTAGAAATATCTGCTTGAAGACGATCTATGGAGCTGACTCCTACTGTAGTTAAAATTGCAACTACAAGAAGCACTATGATCAATGCACTCCCTTTTTTTGTATGAGATATTTTCAAATGGCTTCTCCGGTCAAAAGATATCTTCTATTAATTAACCCAAAATTATTAATATTTAAAGAAATCTCTACTATGTTCGGTAGTCCATTGTTTTCCATCCAGTCCATTGCAGGCCATTCTTCTAAAGTACTATTTTCTTTAATAAAATTTAACTTAACCTCTTCAACATTCTTTAATAATGATTGGCTTGTATATGGGGTATCAAAGGTTCGATCAGCATAGGAATACTCTACTCGCTTCAAAGTGCCTTCTTCTATAATGTATTCAATAAATCTGAGCCCTCCTTTAGGGAAATTAGGACTAATATCTCCGCTATTGATTGTAAAGGCCAAGAAGACTCCTTCTTGTCTAGGATTGAGACCAAAGAATGAGTGATTTAAATAGCTTCCCCTTGCATCCCGTGAAAGACGATTAATTGTTTGTTGAAAATCTTTTTTCATATAGTTATCTAAAATTACAAGGCTATTTACAAAATCTGATCTATCTAAAGTTCTTTTATTAAAGTCTAGGCTAGTAGTAAGACCAGAAAGTGTTATCAATGCTATTAAAGATACAATTGCTAAAGAAACTAGCACTTCGATTAAACTGAATCCTGTATTCATCTTAGGACTTTATACCCTTGTAATTTATAAAGCTCTAGTCCTTGTTGGCTTGAGACTGTTATGTCAATTTGAACTGATTTCCCGTCTTCAATAAAAGTAACCTTTCTTTCCCAAAAATACTCCATTCCGCCTTGTAAATCTGAACCTCTTTCAAAGGAAAGTTCTTCTTCATAAACGGTAGTAGACAAAATATTGTCTGCTACAAATCTAGATATGGCTTTTTGTTCTAATTTACTTACATTAATTGCATTAGAAGAAAAGATTTTTAACGAAACAGACATTGCAAGAGCCAGAATGCCTAAAGCTAACAAAACCTCTATAAGAGTAAAGCCAGCTATTTTCTTTTTAATCAACTTCCTTTACCCAATTCCCAATATCTTGGTTTAGTCCTTCCCCTCCTTTCTTTCCATCAGCTCCGTATGAAAAGAGATCGTATACAGAATATTCTCCAGGGATAGAATAGATATAATCATTACCCCAAGGATCCTTTGATAGTCTCCTGATATAACTTCTTGAAGATTGCGTTGATCCATATGCATCAGTCTTTCCAACAACTAATACTTTCAAACCGTCTTCCTGACTCGGATAAGAAGAGTTTTCTAAACGATACATCTCTAAAGCTCCTTCTATGATTGATATATCGGCTTTAGCCTTCTCTACCATCGCTCTATCCTGACTTGGAAGGACGTTATAGGCTACTAAACTTGAAAGAAGTCCTATAATTAGAAGAACTAAAAGAATTTCTATCAAACTAAAACCATGCCTTTTAATAACGGTATTTTTCATAAATATTTTCATATCATTAACCTATAAAATTTAGATTATTCATTTGGATTAGTGGAAGTAAAATTGCTACAACAATAGAAGCAACTATATCACCCATAATAACAACCACCATAGGCTCAAGAAGATTCATAGCCATTTTGGTAGATTGTTGAAATTCTTCATCTAAATATTCAGCTGACTTAAGTAACATCTCATCTAGACCTCCACTTCTCTCTCCACTATAAATCATCTGTACTACCAGAAGTGGTATCTCAGAAACATTCTTAAGCGATTTAGCTAAAGAATCTCCTTCTGATACTTTATTTAAAGCTTTACTCATTTTCTCTTGGAGATACCTATTTGAAATAGTAGAAACGGAAATATCTAGGGCTTGCATAATTGGTACATTACTATTTCTAAGAATACTCAGGGAGCTTGTAAATCTGGATAAATTGGCATTAATAAGAAATTTCTTTACAACAGGGAGCTTGAGAGAATACTGGTCAAATACAAATCTTATTTTTTTTAAACTTACAAACCTTAAAGAGATAAGGATAATAATTAAAGTAACTGATAATAGCCAAAGAGCTGGGCCAGATAAAAATTCTGAAAATGATATTAAAGCTCTGGTAAGTAGAGGAAGTTCTTGATTTAAAGTATCAAATTGATTTATTACATTTGGAACTACAAATATAAGCAGTAGGCCTACTATCACAGAGGCTAAGATCATTAACACTGCTGGATAAATAAGAGCACCCAAAATGTCTTGTTGAATTTTAGATCTCCTTTCAAGATATGAAGCAGTCTTCTCTAAAATTCCCGACATATCGCCCGAGGTTTCACCTGCTGAAATCAAAGAAATATATAATCGATCAAAAGATTGAGGGAATTCTTCTAAGGATTCTGTGAAACTGAAACCTTCTTCAATTCTTGATGATAAAGTTAAAATTTGATTTTTAAAACTTCCTGCTGGACTTTGTTCACCTACAAGTTTTAAAGATTGATCTATAGCAAAGCCTCCTGAAACTAAAGTAGCCATTTGTCTAGTAAATAGCACTAACTTCTTTAAGCTTGTTTTTCTTTGAAAGAATCTAGCAAATAGGTGCTTATTAGCTTCTGAAACTTTTACAGGAGCTAGTTTCCTATTTCTTAACTCCCTCCTGGCATTTTCTATATTATCGGCAGCTATCACTCCCTTTTCCTTATTTCCGCTGGAGTCAATAGCTACATAGTTAAAAGCAGCCATGTTTAGTCTTCCCTAGTAACTCTTAAAATTTCATCTAAAGAGGTGATGCCTTCTTTAACTAGATCTAAACCAGACTCGAAGAGTCTGTAATTTTCTGCAAAAACTAGCTTAGCTATCTCCTCTTCATTTTTTTCTTCATTTATATACTCTTTGCTCTCTTCATCTACTAAGAATAGTTCAAAGATACCTACCCTTCCTAAGAAACCTGTCTCATTACAACAAACGCAACCTTTAGGTTTAAATATTTTTGATTCTTTCTTTAAATGTTGAACTTGATTTTCTAAAGTATATTCCTCTCTACATTTGATACATAGTTTTCTAACTAATCTTTGGGCTAAAACTCCTTTAATAGTTGAGGCCAGCAAATAAGTTTCAACTCCCATATCTTTAAGTCGTGTTATTGCTGCAATAGAGTCGTTTGTATGAACAGTTGAAAGTACTAGGTGACCAGTAAGAGAAGACTGTATAGCAATTTCAGCTGTTTCAAGATCTCTGATTTCTCCAATCATAATAATGTTTGGATCCTGCCTTAGGATAGCTCTTAAACCTTTAGCAAATGTCATTCCTACCTTAGGGTTAACTTGAGTTTGGCTTATTCCTTCTATGGCGTATTCAATTGGGTCTTCTACAGTTAATATATTTCTTGTTTTATCATTAAGTAGATTAAGTCCTGCATATAGAGTGGTTGTTTTACCTGAACCGGTTGGACCGGTAACTAAGATAATGCCATTAGGACTCTTTAGAAGATTTTTAAAATCTTTCAAAGAACGGGTACTCATGCCTAATTGATCTAAACCAAATTTAGTATCTGCTTTATCTAAGATTCTTAGCACTACTCTTTCTCCATGGCTAGATGGTAAAGTAGAAACCCTTATATCTATCCACTTTTCGCCTAACTTTAAAGACATTCTTCCATCTTGTGGAACTCTCTTCTCTGCTATATCTAGATTAGACATTACTTTAATTCTTGCATTCAACATTGGAGCTAATCTACCTGAAGGTTTTAAGATCTCACGAAGTATCCCATCTATCCTAAATCTTACTGATAAATGATCTTCATAAGGTTCTATATGAATATCTGAAGCTGAAGACTTTATTGCTTCTGATAAAATAGCATTAATTAGCTTTATTACTGGAGCATCATTATCAGAGTCTAATAAATCGGCTGTTTTAGGTAAATTCTCAGCTAAAATAGAAAGATCGTAATCATCATCTATTCCTTCTGCTAACTCGGAAGAAGAAGTTGCTGAATCACTATAAAATTTAGAAAGCTCTTTTTCGAATTCATTTGCATCTAGCCACTCCACTTCTAAGGGTTTTTGAAAGAAGTTTCTTAGTTCAGAAAATACTTCTAATGGGGTGGAAGAAATAGATTTAACCTTAACATGATTGTCTACTGCTTGTGCTATGACATGATTTTCCCTTGCATAACGGTAAGGTAAATCTAGCACTTCTTCAGAAGGACCAGGGACTTCTTTTGAAATCATGATTAATTACTGCCTTCAGGTTCTTGAATCATTTCTTGCATAATAGACATATCAGGAATTTCATTACCTTCTTTCTTTTGTAGCTCTTGAATAGCTTCAAAATAGTTATATTTTCTATTACTTATATTTCTAACATCTTCAGCATCTCTAACTATAGTTGGCTTGAGAAAGACCATTAGATTTCTTTTAGTTCTACTGGTTGAGCTTGATTGGAATATCCTACCTAATAGCGGAATATCTCCAAGTAAAGGGACTTTTTTAACTGATTCCTGTACATCATCATCTATCAACCCACCTAAGACTATAGTGTCTCCATCCTCTACTAAGACTGTTGTTTCTATCTGTCGCTTATTTGTAATTAAGTCTGTGGACATATCTCCTAAAGGACCAAAAATACTCGAAACCTCCTGGTTTATATGCATTTTTACTGCATTTCCTTCATTTATTTGTGGTCTTACCTGGAGTTTAATACCAACTTCTTGACGTTGAATTGACCTAAAGGGGTTGTTGTTCGTTGAGCTTAAAGTTTCTCCGGTCGTTATTGGAATTTCTTGACCTACAACAATAGAAGATTGCTCATTATCCATTGTCATTATTGATGGAGTAGATAAAACATTAGAATCAGCATCTTTACCTATCATGCTTAATATAGTGGCAAAGCTATTACCCTCAGCCCTATATCTTGCTACCCCCGCAGAAAGACCTTCCATGCCTAAAAGAGAAGTGCCAGCCCTAGTTCTCATAGTGCTCGAGATAGAAGAGTCTTCAATGACTTCCGAACCAACAGTAGCTGCCAGGTCTGGACTGGGTGTTCCGAATCGCTGATTTACTACAGGGGCATTCTCTCCATCTCCAGTAAAAAGAAATTGCACACCTAATTCCTGGGCTAAATTATCTGATATTTCTACTATTAGAGCCTCAACTAACACCTGGGCTCTTCTAATATCAAGTTGGGCTATAACACCTTCAAGAGATTTCATGATGTCAGGTTGAGCTGAAATCACTAAGGCGTTTGTATCATTATGAAAGCTAATGGTTGTAGACTTCTTAAGAGAGCTATCTGAAGAGTTGATTTCTTTCTCTAAAGTGAGGGCTACCTCATCAAGGATTTGTTTTATATCTTCTGCTTGGGCATATTTTAAATAAATGACTTTTAAATTGCTGTTTGAGCCAGTAGCACTATCTAGTCTGGCTATAACATTCTTGGCTTGCTCTATAACTCCAGATTGACCACGAAGTAAAACAGCATTACTCCTTTCAATAGCCATAGCACCAAAATTCTTGCCTTGGTCAGATCGACCAAAAGTTGTTCCTAGAATCCTTGCTATTTCATTAGCAGAAGTGTTTTCTAGAGAAATTAATTCAAAAGTATCAGCTGGGTCCTTATCTAAGTCATAGATTAGTTTTTTTATCCTTGTAACATTACCAATATAGTCAGCAATAATTAGGCTATTAGTAGGTTCATATGCTGCTATGTGTCCTTGTTTATTTATCAATGGCTTGATTAAAGGGGCTAAAGTTCTAGCATTTGCCTGTTTCAGTCTGATTACTTCTGTAAAAAGAGAATCTATATTATCTCTGTTTGTTGAATAATCTTGTCTTCCGCTAGATTCTGGTACTACCTTTACTACTCCATTATTCTCAATTGCAGAATAACCATTTACCCTTAAAACTGAGAGAAAGACAGCATAAGCTTCACCAGAGCTTAAATCTTGATTTGATACTACTGTAACTGCTCCTTTAACTCTTGGATCTAAGACTATGGTTTTATTAGATATTCTTGCCATATCAGAAGCAAAAGCTCTAATATCAGCATCTCGTAAATTAATGGTCTCAGAGGATAAAATCGGAGCAATAAAAAACAGTATTACTAATGAATACATGCAGAATCTTGAAAGAACACTTTGAAGCATAAAAACCTAATCTAAGCTTAAAGTTATAGAGAGGTCGTCTTCATCCCTAACTAGGTCTAATCTGACATCGCTAATCCCTGATAATTCTTTT
Source organism: uncultured Gammaproteobacteria bacterium (assembly GCA_964571215.1). Classification (GTDB taxonomy): domain Bacteria; phylum Pseudomonadota; class Gammaproteobacteria; order Magnimaribacterales; family Magnimaribacteraceae; genus CAJWPI01. The sequence goes on along the minus strand of CAZMZZ010000044.1, from coordinate 4,607 downwards.
AATACACTTGGATCTCTAACTGAGAGTCCGTTAACTGCAACTAGAACATCTCCTGGCTGTAACCCTGACTGATTAAATAAACTCGAGTCATCACCAGGATATAATTGGTAGCCCTTTATACTGCCATCTGAAAAATATGGTTGAAAAGTGATCATGTCACTTACTAGGTCTATTTCTGTATCTATCCAGTTAATTTTAGGAGTCGTATTATCCTTATTAGCTAAAGAGTTTGTAAAAGTTTTTGATAAAACTGAGTCTTTTTCAAAAGTAACGCTTTCTGTTATCCCACCTCTTGAGATTATTACTCTTTCAGGCTCAATATATTCAAGCACAATATCGTCTGCGATAACATCATTTGTCTTATAAATCCTCTGATTATTCGGATCAAACCCCAATATAGCGGCATTTGCCTTACCTGAATCGGAGTAACGGATTCCGTATAACCTTAGAGATAAAGAAGTTGGTGGAGCATCTATATCAAAGGTCTGATTTAAAGTTTGATTTGGACTATTAGCAAAAGGGTCCTCAGTTAGGTTGTTATAGCTTAGATCGTCTTTAGTTAAAGTAGTTACCTCTAAATCGTATGAACTGGTATTAACCGGAAAAATGACCTTCCAGGTAACTGTCACTAATTGGAAAACTATTATTGCAATAAAAACAAAGGTTAAATAGTTAGGAATTTGTTTAATAAAGTCCATTGAAGCAACCACTTCACCAATATCTTGATTAAAAAATTCTCTAATTTTTTTAAAATGTTTTGAAGGAATCTGCATATACTTCCAGGTATTTTTAAACAAATACTATTGTATTACAGTTAAATAAGCCAATTTTCTATTCTTTTAGGAAATTCTTAGAGCTTTCCTATATTTCAGCGTACTTAGAGTATTAATATTAAGAATCTTATAGATAAACTATTTAAGGATTTATAAATTCTAGTTTTTTTGAATCTTTTTAAGTATATAAAATTTTACAAAAATACAATACAGGCTAATAATTCTTTTTTATGAGTGAGACACTTACAAATCATGAGATGTATCTATTCTTTTTATTAGGTTTGGTGATAGGAAGCTTTCTTAATACGGTAATTTATAGACTGCCTTTTATGTTTGAATATGAAAAAAGAGAAAGTGCATTTAAGAAGTTTAATCTTGCCAACCCAAGATCTCACTGCCCAAAATGCTCTACTACCATACCCTTCTATTACAACATCCCAGTTATTAGTTTTATACTTCTCAAGAGTAAATGTTTTTATTGTCATAAAAGGATTCCTTATCAATATCCTTTAATTGAATTGTTAACTGGAATTTTATTTTTGTGGGTAGCTTTTAACTCTATAGATTTTCTGCAGAGTGCATATTTATGCCTTTTTCTTAGTGCTTTAGTTGTTTTATCTGTAATTGACGCAAAATTTAAACTTGTGCCTGATTCAATAAGCATTTCATTAATATTAACAGCACTTTTATATAATTTTTTATTGACCCCAGATTTGATCAAAGATTTTATATATGGAGCTCTAGGTGGTTATTTTTTCTTTTTCTTAATTGAAAAGTTTTCTAAATACTTAAAAGGGATAGAAGGACTTGGACGCGGAGATGCTAAAGTATTTGCCTCTATGGGAGCTTTAATGGGATGGTACCATCTGCCTTACATACTTTTTGTAGCTTCATTATTAGGACTAATAAGCGTTATTGTGTTTTTTGCTATTAAAAAGAAACCATTTAGGAAATTAAAGGGTTACTCTATTCCTTTTGTTCCAGCTTTATCGTTTGGCTTATTAATTAATCTTTTTTAAATTGTCAGTAAATCATTCTTAATTAGCTAAAGATTTTCTGGAATAAAAAGAAAAATAGAATTGAAAGCCCTGCTCCTGCAGGAAGAGTTACCAACCAAGACAAAATTATTCTTCCAACTACTCTTATATTTACTGCTGATATTCCTCTTGCAAGACCCACACCAAGCACTGCGCCAACTAAAGTGTGTGTAGTCGAAATAGGAAGACCAGTTCCTGAAGCTAAAACAACCGTTGTTGCAGCTGCTAGCTCAGCTGCAAAACCTCTGCTTGGTGTTAATTCAGTAATATTTCTACCCACTGTTTCTATTACTCTATAACCCAACATGATTAAACCAGCTACTATGCCTGATGCACCTAATAATAATATCCACCAAGGTAGTGCAGCAGCGGCTGCTATTTCACCACCAGATTGGACTATGCTTGCTACAGCAGCTAAAGGACCTACAGCATTAGCTACATCGTTAGAGCCATGGGCAAAAGCCATAGCGCATGCAGTAAATACCATCAGAACAGCAAATACTCTTTCGACACCATCAAAAACAACATCTCCTCTTTGGGTTGAAATTTTCTCAACTCGTCTCAAAAAAATCACTCCTAAGAGGGTGATTGCTATACCAAAACCAATAGAAAAAATAATGCTTTGTTGAAAAGAAATATCCAAACCAACGTGTTTTAAGCCTTTAAGGAAGGTAACCATGGCTATAACAAATCCAACCAAAAACATATAGCCTGGTACATATTGTTTTGCTTTAGTAAAAGGGTCTTTAGTATTAAGTATTAGGATCTCCACACTCTTAAATATCAAAAAAGCAATTGTTCCAGCTAATAATGGAGAAATTACCCAACTTGAAGTAATAGTTGTTACCTTATTCCATGCAACTGCGTCAGTGCTTATGCCTACTGCAGCGAATCCTACTATAGCGCCAACAATCGAATGGGTAGTTGAAACTGGCCAACCATTATAGGAAGCTATCAATAGCCAAAGACCTGCAGCAAGCAGAGCTGAAAGCATACCATAGACAAGTAACTCAGGTGACTCTGAAAGGATATTGGGATCAATGATACCTTTTCTGATAGTAGAGGTAACTTCACCTCCAGCTAAATAAGCTCCAGCAAATTCAAATATACATGCTACTAAGATTGCTTGAAAGAGTGTTAAGGCCCTTGCTCCAACTGAAGTTCCCATAGCATTTGCGACATCATTTGCTCCTATTCCCCATGCCATAAAGAAACCAAACACACAACCTGTAATTAAAAAGAAGGAACCGTACTCTAAAATAATTTCCATTTATAAACCTCTATGTTTATCTAGTAATATTAATGTAATTCTGTTTCCATTCTGTTTAGCCCTATCAAAAAACTTTCCTGATTTATGTATGACACAATCAAAAACATAACACTGTTCTAAATAGCAAAAAAAATAATAAAATCTCATTAGAATTTTAATTCTAACCCCACTGCAGTTATAGTCTTTTCTTTTTTAACATTTGAACTGGATAGATCTGTGTGAAAGATAAATATTTTTGCTCTTTTACTTAAATTTCGACCATAGCCGAGAGTTATCTGATTTCCTGAATCCAGCTTTATATCAGATTCTGCTAGTTGTAACTTTATTGTTCCATTGTTGGTAACCTCCCTAGATAAACTCACTACATAACCTTCTTCTTTATTACCAGTGCTATTCTCTTGCGATGTTTGAAATATTAAACCTAATTTCATTTTATTAAGTGGGATTTGAAATAAAACTCTATAACTATCATAGCCTTGAACTTTTGAATCTAATGCGAAAGCAGCATAAATATTACTTGTCTTATAATTTAGGGAAAAAGAGGATGCATCGCCTAGTCCATCTTCTTCTTTTATAGCATTAAAGGTGGCTGAATAATTTTTTCCAAATTTGGGTGTTGTAAAACCCACTAATTCGCTTAATCTATTTTCGCCCTCCAATAGAATTTTTATATCAGCAGTTAAATCGTTAAACTGATCTATTTTTGCTTGCGACTTTTTTAATGCAGTGTCATGTGTCCCTAAAAATAAAGTTCCTAAAGAACTTTTAATTCCAATGAAGGTATTTCGCTGTTTAAGAACGCGCCCTTTTGATTCATCTGCTTTCCCATCCACTGGGTCTACTTCATATTCAGCTTGATAAATTAACTCTAGATCTTTCCTTAATTCTTTATTTCCTTTTATTCCTAATCTAGAAGCATTATTCTCCTCATTTAAATCTGTTCCGGCTATTGTGTCTTGGGATTCGAGTGTTACTAATAATTTTCCATAAACAGTAGTATCAGATTGAACTGAAAAAGAAAGCAGTAAAGTTATTAATAGAAAAAGACCTTTAATCTTCATAAATTAACTAGCCAAGAACAAGTAATATTTTTTTCATGATCACATTGTAAAAAAACAAGGTGACAATTGAATTAAACTTTAGTGACAATTAAAGAACGTGCTTTTAATATTCTTAGCACTAATTTATTATCTCTTTGTCTTATACAATAGCCTTAAATAAATGATTGAGTATGACGTATCAGAATATATAACCTTAAATAGAGCCCTCTACTCTGAAGAAAAGAGAAGATTGCATATTGAATTCTCAAAACTTCAAAAATGGGCTATAGATTATGAGAAGAAAATTGCTGTTGTTCTAGAAGGCCGAGACGCTGCAGGTAAGACTGACACTATAAATCTTCTTGCTAGACATCTAATTCCTGATCATTTTAGATATATTCATCTGGGTATCCCGACTAAGAATGAATCTAAAAGATGGTTTAAAAGATATAAACGACATATGCCAAAAGCTGGTGAAATAGTATTT
>CAZMZZ010000043.1:0-11304 GCA_964571215.1 uncultured Gammaproteobacteria bacterium | reverse complement strand
CTCCATCGACTTCAAATGTTTCTGATTCATCTATCAAATCAAATAAAGTAGGAAAAGACTCACAAAGACTGACACATCTCCTACAACCATGACATACATCAAATACTCTCTCTGCTTCTTTCAAGAACCTTTTCTCGTCTTTAAACTCAGGTTCTTTCCACTTCACAGGATATCTTGTGGGAGCATCAAGACCGCCTTCTTTAATTTCAGGTTTTTTTGACATAAGCTAAATACAAGAAAAAGGGATAATAAATGAATATTATCCCAGAGTTAAAAAAAAGAATCTAAAGTTCTTCTAAAGCTTTAGAGAATCTATTTGCATGAGATCTTTCTGCTTTAGCTAGAGTCTCAAACCAATCAGCAATCTCCTCAAAACCCTCATCTCTTGCCGTCTTGGCCATACCTGGATACATATCAGTATACTCATGTGTCTCACCAGCTACAGCAGCTTCAAGATTCAGTTTAGTTTCTCCAATCGGCTTTCCTGTTGCAGGGTCACCTGTTTCTTCAAGATACTCTAAATGACCATGCGCATGACCAGTTTCTCCTTCTGCAGTAGATCTGAACACTGCTGCGACGTCGTTATGTCCCTCTATATCTGCTTTAGCAGCAAAATATAAATATCTCCTATTTGCTTGAGATTCTCCAGCAAATGCATCTTTAAGATTCTGTTCTGTTTCTGAGCCTTTTAAATCAACCATTCTTTACCCCCTGTAATAATTTTTATAAGGAAAATTTAGATACAATCATTGATTAAAGAAATCTATATCAGTTATTTTATATTGTTGTTTCAAAGGTATCTAGCCGAAACTACAATATAGAGTACCATTGCACTTACGGATAAAAGGAATATTATTGCTTCAATCATTTGGTCGGTACTATAAAGCAAAAATTTATTAAAATCGTTGTTGGAAATGCTTCTTAAAATGAGAGTGATTATCAATCTTGTTATCTTTTTAGTAAGAAAATATGGGAAAATAACTATTTGAAGGAGTTAGTTTATGAGTAAAGCTTTATATCCGGGTACTTTTGATCCAGTAACCTTAGGGCATATAGATATTGTTGAAAGAGCCTTACACCTATTTGATGAGGTCACTATTGCAATTGCTACAAGTGAAGTTAAAACACCAATTTTCACTCTCGAAGAAAGAATTCAACATATTCAGGAAATCTTTAAAGGCAACAAAAGAGTACGCGCTATTGGTTTTACAGGTCTAGTTGTGGATCTTGCTAAGGAAGAGGGGACTAACATTCTAATTAGGGGATTAAGGGCTGTTTCTGATTTTGAATATGAGTTTCAATTAGCAAATATGAATAGGGCAATGTCACCAGATCTAGAAAGTGTTTTTCTAACCCCTAAAGCTAAGTTTTCTTTCTTATCATCAACTTTAGTAAGAGAGATAGCTTCCATGGGAGGAGAACTTTCTTCGTTTGTAGATCCAATAGTTGAAAAAGCTTTAAAAGACAGATTCAAGCTTTAGCCAGATATTGTCTATTGTTGGCAGGCAGAGCAATAAATACTGCTTCTTTGTCCTATTTTAATATTTTTTAAAATATTTCTACATTTCTTGCATTGCTTTCCTTCTCTCCCATATACGGACAACTTGGGTTTATAGAAACCAGGCTCGCTATCTGCCTTTACAAAGTCTTTTAAACTAGTGCCGCCTAGTACAATAGATTCTTGCAAAATCTCCTTTATGGCCGAAACTAGATCTTCATATTTTTTTAAGGAAATTCTCCCAGCAGCCTTTTGAGGCTTTATACCCGCCTGGAACAGAGATTCACATGCATAAATATTTCCTATCCCTGCAATTACATGAGAATTCATTATAAAATTTTTTACTGGCACTTTTCTTTTTCTTGAATAGCTAAAAAGGTATTCTGCCGAAAACTCATTGCCCAAGGGTTCGGGACCTAAATTCTTTAGAAGAGAGAAATCTTCTATTTTTTTAGTCCAAAGAAAAGACCCAAACTTTCTAGGGTCTGTAAATCTTAATAAAGAATTATCATGAAAAACTATATCAATATGGTCATGCTTTCTTGGTTCCTCTGGTTTGGGTAAAACTTTTAAAGAACCAGACATTCCCAAATGAATAATTAAAGCCCCCGAATTACATTTTAAGATTAAATATTTAGCCCTTCTTGATATGTGTGAAAAACTTTTATCGACTAAATTTTTTTTTATATCAATAGAAGGAACTTCCCATCTAAGTTTAGTTTGTCGAATTAGAACTTTTTGTATTCTCTTGTTTACTATATGTGGTTCTATTCCTTTTAAAGTAGTTTCTACTTCAGGAAGTTCAGGCATATCCTTATCTCATCCATTTACTGATCTTTATTAAGTCATCTGGATTTAGACTGCCAGCTGAGGATTTTAGTCTTAACATTGAAATAATATATTCATACCTTGCTCCAGCAAGATCTCTTTGTGCGGTATAAAGACCTCTTTGTGCTTGCAACAAGTCAACAACATTTCTGGTACCAGCTTCGTATCCAATTTCAGTAGCTTTTAAAGCAGATGCAGCAGAAGTTAAAGCCTGCTTTCTTGCTTTTACATTTGCTACTTGAGTTTGAACATTATAGTGATTTGATCTTACGTCCTTTATTACAGACCTTTCTGTATATAGTGCTTGTTCTTTAGTTCTGTCATAGATTGCATAAGCCTGTCTTCTAGCTGAGCTTATCGCTCCTCCAGCAAATAAAGGTAACGTTACTTGAATACCATATTGACGATTATCTTGTTCTAAACCAGAAATAGGATTTTGTATAAATCCTCCAAATTGCCCAGACTGGCTTGTGCTTTTAGTAACTCTTCCTACTATATCTATATTTGGTAAATGGGATGCCCCTGAGGCTCTAGCGCTATTTTTAGCAGCTACCTGATTCAGTCTAGCTGCTTTTAGTTGGTAGTTATTTTCCAAAGCTAATTTAACCCATACTTCTCTTTCCATAGGGTCTGGTAATGTAATGGGAAACTCATCCGATAGGGGACTCAATAAGGGGGTGCTAGCACCAATTATTGCTGCCAATACCTCTTTAGCAGTATCTAACTGTCCTTCTCTAGCTATTCTTGAGACTACACTTAAATCATAAGCAGCTTGAGTCTCATGCACTTCTGTTATGGGAGCCAATCCAACCTCAAATCTTTTCTTTGCCATGTCCTTTTGTCTACCAATAGCCTCTTCTTCTGCCTTGGCTGCATTTAAGCTGTCAATAGCATTCAAAACATTGAAATAACTTGAAGCAACCCTAATCATTGTTTCTTGTTGTTGAAAAGCGAATTCTGCTGCAGCACCTTCTGATAAAGCTTTCCCTTGTTTAAATTTAAACCACTTATCCAGTCTAAAAAGGGGCTGGGATATATTTCCTGAATAATTATTAGAATTGTATTCGTCTATTAAAGACTCCTCTATTCTAGATTCATTCCAATTAGTGCTACCAGAGATGCTTAAAGAAGGTAGCAACCCAGCTATTCCTTGCCTTTTAGATTCTTTTCCAGCTCTAAAACTAGCTTCAGCAGATTTTAATAATGGGTCATTTTGAAGTGCTAATTCGTAAATATCCTCAAGATCTTCTGAAAGAAGGAAGAAAGGAATAACTAAAATTATAAGAATAAAAAACTTAATTTTTTTGAGCATCAAAAATCCCCTTTATTTAGGTGTATTACTCTAGTATAACACCTAAAGTATAACTTCTCTAATTTTTATAATAATTTCAATATTGCTTAAGTTTTTTAAAGTTATAATAAGATTTTTAAAACTCTAATTTATTTGTATTTGGAGGTACTATGACAATACGAGAAGGAGAAACTTTACCTTCGGTGACGTTAACTACAATGACCGAAGAGGGACCTAAACCAGTTAATTTACAAGAGTTGTGTAATAACAAGAAAGTTGTTCTATTTGCAGTTCCTGGAGCTTTTACTCCAACATGTAGCGCTGAACACCTACCGGGATATGTGAAGAATTCGCAGTCGTTAAAAGAGAAGGGAGTTGATGTTGTGGCTTGTGTATCTGTTAATGACCCTTTTGTTATGGGAGCTTGGGGCAAAGACAGGAATGTTTCTGATGACGTCTTAATGCTAGCCGATGGCAATGGAGAACTTACTTCTGCAATAGGTCTAGAGATGGATGGCACTGGCTTTGGGTTGGGTACCAGATCTCAAAGATATGCCATGGTTATAGATTCAGGAGTGGTTTCTACTTTAAAAGTAGAGTCCGGTCCGGGTCTGGATGTTAGTTCTGCAGAATCTATCTTGGAATCTCTTTAGAAGCTTCTATGGCACAACCTATCTTTGACATAGGTCAGATATGTCAGTTAGATAAATGGGAAACCTTTATCAACGGTCAACCCTTTGATATTTTTAAAAGATTAAGAAAGGAAGCGCCTGTATATTGGCACGAAGAGATATTGGAATTTGAACCGGGGTTTTGGGCATTAACTAAGTATGAAGATATCATGATGGTATCGAAAGACCCTGAAACTTTTTCTTCTGCAAAAGGGGGTCACTTAATGACTATGGGTGATCCTAAGGCTGTAGATCCAGCAGCAGTTGCGGCCATAATTGGAAATATGATTGGTATGGATCCTCCAGAACATCAAGTTTATAGAAAAATGGTAGCTCCGAGGTTTTCTCCAAAGTCTGTTAGGCTTCTAGAAGAAGGTATGAGAAAGAAAATAAAAGAGTTATTAGATAAAGTTGAGGGTATTGGTGAGTTTAACTTTGTGACAGAAATATCTGAGCAACTTCCTTTGTGGGTTCTTTGCGAGATAATGGGCATTGAAGAATCAGAACGTCCCAGAATAAGAGATCTTGTAAACAATCTTACAGATGCATCTATTAATCAAGATCCTGATAAATCTATGCAAGTATGGCTCAATTACATGGAACTCTTCAAGATGGGGAGAGATATGATAGAAGAAAGAAGAAAAAATCCTACAGATGATTTAATGAGTGTAGTAGCAAACACCAAAGTAGAAGGAGATGAACTGCCACCTGAACTGCTTGATGGTTTTTTCTTACTTATGGTAATAGCAGGTAACGAAACTACGCGAAATACTATAACTGGTGGTTTGTTGGCTTTAACAGAAAATCCCAAGGAGAGAGAAAAACTTATCAAGGATCCTTCTCTTATTTCTAATGCTACTGATGAAATGCTTAGATGGGTTACTTCAGTGATCTATTTTAGAAGAACTGCTACCAAAGATACTATTATTAGAGGTCAAGAGATAAAAGAAGGTGACAAGATAGTTATGTGGTACGGTTCTGCAAATAGGGATGAAGATATATTTACAGATGGACACTTATTTATGGTCGATAGACCTAATGCAAAGAAACATTTAGCTTTTGGGGCAGGAGAACATCTTTGTCTTGGTAATAGATTGGGACATATGCAAATTAGATTGTTGTTTGAAGAATTATTGCAACGTTATCCTGATATTAGATCAGTCACCGACCCTGTAAGGATTCCATCAAATTTTTTAGCTGGTATTTCTGAATTAAGAGTAAAGATTTAATTATGTTAACTAAAGGAGACGATTACCCAATTCATCAACTACCCCTTCCTGTATCTGAAGTTGGCTCAGAAAGAAATTTTTACGATCGTTACTTTTTTAATGGTTATAGTAAGGAGGGGGATTTATTCTTTGCAGCAGCTCTCTGTGTTTACCCTAATTTAAATATAATGGATGGTTCTTTTGTTGTTGTAAAAAACGGTGTTCAACACAACTGTAGATACTCAAGAATATTGGGTTTGGAAAGGTTAGATACAAAAGTAGGAGCCTTAGAAATCGAAGTATTGGAACCTTTAAAAAGATTAAAAATTAAAATTACTGATAAGGAAGCAAATATCTCTGCTGAGATTACTTTTGAAGGAAGATTCGAAGCTATGGAAGAACCAAAAATGAGCTTAAGTAACGGTCCTAGGTTAGTAATGGACTCGACTCGGTTGACTCAACAAGGTACCTGGTCTGGAAGCTTAAATTTATTAGGTGAAGAAATAACAATAGACTCGAACAATTTTTATGGTACTAGAGATAGGTCATGGGGAATACGTCCAGTTGGTGCACCGGACAGTCAACCCATGATTCCTTTCGAAATTCCACAGTTTTATTGGTTATGGTGTCCAGCAAATTTTGACTCTTTTAGTACTCATATGTATTTTGTTGACGATGGGAAGGGTAATTTATTAACTGGACATTCTGTCGAGCAAGGTGAAGATTATTCTGCAACTTCACTTCTTAAAAATCTAGATAAAGATGTTACTTATGTTTCCGGTACTAGAAGAGTCTCTAAAGCTGAATTCATTTCAGAAACTTTAGAAGGAAAGGAAATTAAAGTTTCTATAGAGCCACAATACAATGTTTTTATGTGTGGATTAGGCTATATGCATCCAGAATGGGGTCATGGACATTTTAAAGGTGAAGAAGCAAGTACCTACGATACCTATAAACTAGAGGAAGACTTGCACGACCCACCTTATCTGCATGTTCAAGCTTTTTGTAAGATATCTTGCGACAATGGAGGAACGCTGTTTTCTGGAATAGGGGTATTGGAACAATTATTCATTGGACCACATGAGCCTAGTGGTTTTAAGGATCTCCTTGATCGACCTAAGTGAGTCAAGTTAAAGAAAATATACAGCAAACCTTGGGAGTGAAGTTTGCTGAGTATCTTTCCCTAAGACTAAAAAAGAGATATGAATGCCAACAAATAAAGAGAATTTTTGGTGGAGCTTCAAGGGAAACCTATCGGGTAAGGCTTATTGAAAAAGACAAAAGAGATTCTGTAAATCTTATTTATCGGAGATCTCAAAAGAGTTCTTTAATAGAAACAAAGCAAGAAACTGAGTATTTAGCTTATTCTTTATTTCAAGATTCCAGCGTACCTGTACCAAAACTTATTCTTTTAGAAGAATCTTCGGAAGCGTTAGGAGCGCCTTTTTTGGTAATGGAAGAATTAGAAGGAGAGGCTGCAAGTCCCTTTGATAAAGAAGCTTACAGGCCATTTGAAAATGAAATAGGTAAACAATTTTGGACTATCTTGGGGAAAATAGCCTCTTTAGACATTTCAAAAAATAAACTAACTAAATCCTTGAAGCAATCTTCTAAGAACACCTCATGGAAGAGCGAACTAGATTATTGGGTAGCTGTTATAAGAAATGATTCTTTGGGGGTAGAGCCTATTTTAGAGGCTGCTATAAGGTGGTTATATAGACATCCTCCTAAACAGGCTGAAAAGATTAGCCTCGTTCACGGAGATTATAGGAATGGAAATTTCTTAGTAAAAAAAAATAGAATTACCGGTATTCTAGATTGGGAAATGGCCCACTTAGGCGATCCTCTAGAAGATCTTGCTTGGGCTTTATCTCCGATATGGTGTTGGGAGCTCCTATCAAGACCTGCATATTTAATTAGTCGCGATAAAGGTTTAAAAATTTGGAAAAAAGAAAGCGGTTTAAGTGTAGATGAAGAATCACTTATTTGGTGGGAATTATTTGCTTGTGTAAAAGGTTTGGCAATTTGGATTTCAGCTGGTAATGAATTTTTATTAGGTAAAAATACTGACCCTGTAAATCTCTTTTCAGCCTGGATACCAGGGGACATTCACAAAGAAATAATCTTAGATAAAATGGAGGCAGTTCTTTTGTCATGAAACCAGACATTAATAAAAGTCTTATAATTTTGGCACAAGAGCTTATACAAAGATTTTCTACTTTAATACATGATGAATACGAGCAGTCTAGACTTAATTCTTTAGCAGCCTTACTGATATTGGGATCGGTTAATCTAGAAAAGGATATAGCGAATCTTTCCCATCATAATATGCTCATTGAGCAATGGCTTTCAAAGTCCCTAGAAAAAATAAGTGATCGTGAGCTTAAAGAAAAGTTAGTTAATGTACTATCAACTGTTGAGGATAGTCTTACTCATTCAGCTCTTGACTCTAGGAATCAGATTCTTAAAGAGAATCTAGTTTCAGTACAAGCTTATTTTGAAGATATTAAAGAAAAGAGTTCCTTAATCGAATCTTGGGAAATCTTAAGAAAGATACATAATGACAGTAAGATCAACCATCTACTTCCTATGCTTAAAGAGTAAATTTTAACTCCACAGAACAATAACCCTTTTTGCATTATTTCTTTCGAATTACTTTTCCTAGAAACTGTATAATACGCTAAAACCTTAATGGTTAGAGAATACAACGCAGAATCTATCGAAGTCCTCTCAGGATTAGAGCCTGTTCGAAAACGTCCGGGCATGTATACAGACACCTCCCGACCTAATCACCTAGTATTAGAAGTTGTAGACAACAGTGTTGATGAAGCACTCTCAGGCTATGCAACAGAAATTTTGGTAGAACTAAATAAAGATAGTTCTATAAGTGTTTCGGATAATGGAAGAGGAATGCCTGTAGATATTCATCCAGAAGAAGGTATCCCAGGGGTCGAACTAATCTTTAGTCGATTACATGCAGGTGCTAAATTTTCGAATGTCGATTACAAGTTCTCTGGCGGTTTACATGGAGTAGGAGTTTCAGTTGTTAATGCTCTATCTAAGATTTTAAGTGCTGAAATAAAAAGAGGAGGCAAAAAATATCTCATCGAATTTGAAGATAGTGAGAAGAAAAAAGAATTAAAGGAAATCGATTCAGTAGGGAAGAAAAATACGGGTACAAAGGTCACTTTTTTGCCAGATCCAAGTTATTTTGATACTCCAAAAATTTCAACCTCCCAGCTTATGGCAACTTTGAAAGCAAAAGCAGTTCTTTCTCCAGGGCTGACGATTATTTTCAAAGATGAGAACTCTGGAACTTCGGAAACTTGGTGTTTTAGAGAAGGATTAGCTACTTACTTAAGTGAGAGCAACAAAGGTGGAGATCTCGTTCCTGTGGAGCCTTTTGAGGGTGAGTATTTATCTGATGAAGGAGGTTTGACCTGGGCTCTTCAGTGGATTCAAGGTTTAAATGATCCAGTTTCTGAAAGCTATGTGAATTTAATTCCTACTCCACAAGGTGGTACCCATGTAAATGGTCTTAAAGGAGGATTAACGGAAGCATTAAAAGAATTTTGTGAATTTAGGAATCTAATACCAAGGGGGGTAAAATTAGTCGCAGAAGATGTGTGGCAAAATTGTAGTTGGATTCTTTCTGCTAAGGCAAAAGATCCCCAATTTACTGGACAAACAAAGGAAAAACTATCATCAAAAGAATTTTCAAATTTTGCTTCTGCCATTATTAAAGATGCCTTTAGTCTTTGGCTTAATAAACATACAAGTGAAGGAGAAGAAATAGCTCTACTCTCTATTGCAAATGCTCAGGAAAGACAGAAAGCAAGCAAGAAAGTAAAAAGAAAAAAAATAACTGCTGGTCCAGCACTACCAGGTAAGCTTGCTGATTGCACTATAGATGAAGTCGAATCAGGAGAACTTTTCTTAGTTGAGGGTGAATCAGCAGGAGGTTCTGCTAAACAAGCAAGAGATAAAAGTTTCCAGGCAGTGATGCCTTTAAGGGGGAAAATTCTCAATACTTGGGAAGTTGAAACCAGTGAAGTTTTAGGATCTCAAGAAGTGCATGATATTTCTGTTGCTCTAGGGGTTGAACCCGGAAGTAAAGACCTTGAAGGCTTAAGATACGGGAAAATTTGTATTTTAGCTGACGCAGATCCTGATGGTTTACATATAGCAACTTTGCTATCAGCTCTTTTTTTAAGACACTTTAGGCCTTTAGTTGAAGATGGAAGAGTTTATGTAGCCATGCCCCCTCTGTATAGAATTGATCAAGGAAAAGATGTTTATTATGTTCAAGACGATAAAGAGCGCGACCAATTAATCCCGAAACTACAAAAATCTAATAAGAGAGCAAAGATAGATATACAGAGATTTAAGGGGCTTGGAGAGATGAATGCATCCCAATTAAGAGAATCTACAATGCAAACCAAATCAAGAAGGTTAGTCAAACTGACTGTTAAGTCTGGAGACAAGTCTTCAGGTGTTCTAGATATGTTGCTTTCCAAGAAGAAAGCACATGAACGCAAAGTATGGTTAGAAGATAAAGGAAATCTAGCTAATGTCTAAAGAGAATGAACAGTTACCCTTAAAACAATTTACTGAACAAGCTTATTTAGATTACTCCATGTATGTAATCTTAGATAGAGCTTTGCCAAGTATAGGAGATGGTTTAAAACCAGTACAAAGAAGAATTGTTTATGCTATGTCGGAACTTGGATTAAACGCATCAGCAAAATATAAAAAAAGTGTTAGAACTGTAGGTAATGTTATTGGTCAGTTTCATCCACATGGGGATTCAGCTGTTTATGAAGCTATGGTGCTTCTATCTCAATCTTTCAGTACACGCTATCCACTAATAGATCCTCAAGGAAACTGGGGATCAATTGATGACCCCAAATCTTTTGCTGCAATGAGATACACCGAATGTAGATTATCAAAATATTCACAGATTCTATTAAAAGAACTTGGCCAAGGTACTGTTGATTGGGTTAGTAATTTTGATGGTACCTTGCTAGAGCCACAGATGTTACCTTCAAAACTGCCTAATTTACTCTTAAATGGATCTATGGGCATTGCTATAGGTATGGCAACAGATGTACCTCCACACAACTTACAAGAAGTAGTGAAGGCATGTATTAAGTTATTGGATCATCCTAAATCTACTGTAGAAGAGATTTGTTCAATTATATTAGGACCAGACTATCCAACAGGAGCGGAAATTACCACCTCTAAAGATGAAATGCTAAGTATCTACAAAACAGGTAAAGGATCTATAAGAATGCGTTCCACATACGATATAGAGAAAGGAGAAATAGTGATTACTTCACTCCCACATCAAACATCAAGCTCTAAAATCTTAGAACAGATTGCAGCACAGATGGATTTAAAAAAATTACCGATGTTAGTAGATATAAGAGATGAAGGAGATGAAGAAAACCCAACTAGACTAGTGCTGGTTCCTAAATCAAATAGGGTAGACAAAGAGGCTTTAATAAATCATCTGTTTGCAACAACAGACTTACAAAAAAACCTAAGAGTTAATATGAATGTAATTGGTTTAAATGGTAAACCACAAGTAATGGATATTAGAACTCTGTTAAAGGATTGGCTGAAGTTTAGATCCCAAACTGTAACAAGAAGACTTGAACATAGACTAGATTGGGTCATGGACAGATTGCATATATTAGAAGGTTTAATGATTGTTTTTCTTAATTTAGATGCTGTTATAAAAATAATCAGGAATGAAGAAAATCCAAAAAAATCTCTACAAAAGAAATTTAAACTTAGCTTAATACA
>CAZMZZ010000042.1:0-12381 GCA_964571215.1 uncultured Gammaproteobacteria bacterium | reverse complement strand
CTAGTTTTACTAAAACTTGTCCAACCTCTAAAGGATTAATTTCAATCTCTTCCAAGACAAGGGGTTTTTTTGATTCAACTAAAATAGCTGCTTTAAATTTCATTCTTCTTCCTTATGGCATAAACCAATAATAATCACCTGTATAGCCATTTTTTGCAAAGAAATTTCTCCACTCATCCACATGCATTACCGTAAGAGCTGTCAAATTCCATGCTTCCATAGCAGTTTTTTCTTCCTCATTTGAATAAGCATCAAGAGTAATGAAAGCATTTCTAGAAACTCTCTCTATTTCTCTAAGAGATTGTCCACACTCTTCAATTTCTAGATTATGTAACGTCACAATGGATACAGCTAAATCAAAAGAGTTATCTTCAAAAGGTAGTTTTTTTGCATCACCTACTTGTTGAAAAGGTTTCACATCTTCTAAAGAGTTTTCAATTGCGTAGGGAGAGATATCTATTCCTCTGACCTTAATACCAGGAATAGCTTCCATAAAATCATGAAGCATAAAACCCTTCCCACTTCCTATATCAAGAATTGAACTACTTTTATCTAAAGAATAATGAGAGATAAAGTCAGGTACAACTGGTTGCCAGAATCTAGGGTTATAACTATAACCCCCATAACCATATTTTCTATCTCCATCAAAAAAATCTTTATCAAACTTTCTTGCTATTATTCTGTCTTCTTCAGTTTTAGATGAGGCCCTAGCCTCAGGATCTCTCTTAGTTCTAGGATAATTTCTCATTAAATTTATTTCCTTTCCCATCTTAATTTCTCCTAATATGGCTAATTACTAAAAAGGACCAGTAAAATTTTGATCTGGTTGGTCTAAGGGATCTGATTTCTTTTGCTCTTTTGATAACTTAATTTCTATTCCTAACAATTTTCCAGCAGCTTTCACTATCTTGGATGGGGTTGGGTAAGAATGAACAGCAAGTGCCCTTGTACTTGGTAAAGGCACATCTTCTATCCCTATCCTACTTGGAGAACATATTAATTCATCAAAGATTTCTTCAGTCACCGAAGATATTATTTCTGCACTTACTCCAAAGCGCGTCCAACCATTATCAACAACTAATAATCTTTTTGTCTTTCTTACAGATTTTATTATTGTTTTAGTATCTAAAGGTCTAAGCGATCTTAAATCTATTACCTCGCTATCTATACCATGTTCTTTCATTATCTTGGCTGCTTTCAAGGCCTCAATTGACATGTAAGAATGTGAAACTATAGTTAAATCTTTCCCGGACTTGATGGTGTTTGCTTTACCTAAAGGAACCTTATACTTCCTTTTAGGAACTTCACCAAAAGTATTATGTAACCATCTGTGTTCCATAAAAATTACTGGATTATTATCTTCAACTGCAGAAATAAGAAGTCCCTTTGCATCATAAGGTGTAGCGGGCATTACTACTTTCAAACCAGGAATGTGAGCAAACCAAGATTCAAGGCTTTGTGAATGTTGAGCTCCTTGGCCCCATCCACGACCAATAATCATCCTAATTACTAAAGGAATATTTTTTTTCCCTGCTGTCATATGAAACCATTTAGCAGCTTGATTAACTATTTGTTCCATAGATAAGAGAGCAAATTCGACCCTTTGATGAGTTAAAATTGGTCTCATACCTACTAAAGCAGACCCTATTGCAACTCCAGTCATAGCATTTTCAGAAATTGGCATATCAAATACTCTGTCTGCTCCATATTCACTCTGTAAACCTTCTGTGGTTCCAAAGATACCTTTAGGATCTGGAACACCAAGACCCACTAGATAGACTGAGGGGTCGTCTCTTAAAGATATTGCAGTTCCTTCACGAATTGCTTCAAAGAATTTTAAATTTCTCACTTTATTAAAACAAAATTTTATTTAACACTAATCTGAATAAATAGAAGTATATAAATGCTTCTTCTCTAAAAAGGGGCTTGATTTAGCAAAATCAAAAGCTTGTCTGATCTCGTCATCTATTTGTAGAGATATTTTTTCTATCTCTTTTTCATCTACTAAGTCATTACTAAGAAGATAAACTTTAGTTTTCTCTATAGGACAATTATTTTTCCATGATGTGATCTCTTTATCATTTCTGTATCCTAAATGATCATCATCATTAGGACCGCAATGCTCTAACCATCTGTAGGTGTCAAACTCTACATATACCGGTCCCTGCTGTTTTTCAATAATATTAATTGCTTCTTTAATAACACTATAGACTGAATAAACATCGTTACCTTCACCTTTTAAAGAGATTATTCCATGTCCTTCAGCAATCTTGATGTTATCTCTTTTACTAGATTGTCTTACTTCCAAAGGTGAATAAACTGAATAAAGATTGTTCTCGCAAATAAAAATCATTGGCATTTCATGCAAAGAAGCAAAACCAAGACTCTCATGAAAGACTCCCGTTTCTGTTGCTCCTTCTCCAAAGAAAACTGTAGTCTTCACGCTTTTATCTTGCATCATATTTCCCCAAGCCGAGCCAACAGCAATTGGAATAGTGCTTCCCACAATGGGAACAGCAGCTATTAATCCTGCTTCTAAATCAATTAGGTGCATTGATCCGCCCTTTCCTTCTGCACAACCTGTTTTTTTTCCATAAAGTTCTGCAAGCATCTTCTTAAGATTTCCACCTTTAGCTAAATAATGGGCATGAGATCTATGAGCACTAAGAGCAATGTCTTTCTTCTCAAGAGCAGAACAAGCTCCTACTGCTACAGCTTCTTGTCCTACAGAAAGATGTACTGGACACCTCATCTCTTCTTCTGAGTATAATTCTGAGATCTTTAATTCAACCTTCCTTATTCTTAGCATCTGGAAAAATTGATCTTTTAGTGTTTTTTTATCCATGTATGCCCTCTTCAAAAAAATAATTCACTTTCTTTGCTATTACACTTATTTGTTCTTCTGAAATATATTGATTTACTGGTAATGTTAAAATTCTTTTTGATTGTTCTTCAGTTATAGGAAAGGATCCTTCAGAAAAATTTAAGTATGAAGCTGCAGGTTGCATATGGATTGGTATAGGGTAGTGAATTGATGTTCCAATGCCCTGAGATGAAAGAAAATCTTTCAATGCATCTCTATGGTCTACCTGTATCACAAAAGTATGGAAAGTATCCAAAGCGTAAGTCCTTGATTTACTAAAAGCTACAAATCTAGGGTTAAGTATTTCAAAGTAAATTGAAGCATTTATTCTTCTTTTTGAAATAACTGATTCAAGATTTTCTAGATGATGATTTAAAATCACAGCTTGAATGGTATCCATCCTTGAAACAACCCCAAAACTCTCAACAACATCTCTTGTTTTTAGACCATGATTAGATAATAGCTTTGCTTTCTCTGCTATTTCTTTCACATCTGTGGTTAAAAACCCTGCATCACCAAAAGCATTAAGATTCTTAAGTGGGTGTGCTGAAAAGCACCCTATTTCGCCTATTGACCCACTTGGTCGATTCTTATATTGAGACCCAATCGATTGAGCAGAATCCTCTACTACAGGTATAGAGTGCTGCTTAGCAATCTCCATAATTTCATCCATTTCGCACATCCTTCCAGTTAAGTGAACCGGCATGATGGCTTTTGTATTTTTAGTTATAGCAGACTTTATTTTTGTAGGATCCATATTCTGGTCATCCAATACATCGACAAAGACAGGCTTAGCGCCTAAGTGGGCAATTGCTGCTGTAGATGCGATAAAAGAATTAGGCGGAGTTATAACTTCATCTCCAACTCCTACGTCCAATAATTTCAGAGCCAAAGTAAGAGCATCAGTTCCACTATTCAATGCTACTGCATATTTAACTCCACATATTAGACTTACTTTTTTTTCGAAATCTAAGATTTCTTCACCTCCAACGAAGTTTCCTCTTGAAAAGACTTTATCAATTATTGGTAATAATTTTTCCCTCTCTTCATCCCACTGAGAAGACAAATTTACATAGGGTATTTCTAATTTTTTATTAATGGCTATAAAAGTCTTTTACTGTTTTAATAATATGATCTAATTGTTCTTCCTCTAAATGTTGATCGCAAGGAAAAGTTATTATCTTGCTAGTATGTGCATCTGAAACAGGAAAATCTCCTTCTTTATGACCCAAATTTGCTAATGCTTCTTGTCGATATATTGGAATTGGGTAATGTACTTTTGCTTCTATTCCTTCCTTAATGCAGTGTTCTAAAAGAGCATCTCTTTCTTCTGCAAATACTATATAAAGGTGGTAAACAATCTTATAATCTTTAGGTCTAGGGGGAATGGTAATTCCATCAATTTCAGATAAGTGTTTATCTAAATGTGCAGCATTTTCAATTCTTTTATTTGCAATACTATGTGTTTGAGGTATTAACCAATTTCCTACTACCGCTTGCAGAGTGTCTAGTCTAGAGTTATACCCCATAATAGAAACAGTATCTCTATCAACCAAGCCATGATTCCTTAGTAAATATAGCTCATTTGCTAGATCACTCTCATTAGTAACTATTAAACCTCCATCTGACCAAACATTTAGATTTTTTAAAGGATGAAGAGAAAAAGCACCTGCATTACCCCAAGTTCCTGCATTTTTTCCTTCTAAGGAACCTAGAATAGACTGACAGGCATCTTCTACAACAGAGATATTAAATTTCTCCGCTATTGGCATAAGCTTTCTCATATCAGTCATATATCCAGTAAAGTGTACTGGTACGATAGCCTTAGTCTTGTCAGTGATAGCTTCTTCTAATAGATCCGTATTCATACAAAAAGTATCATCGCAATCTATGAACACGGGTTTGGCTCCTAACTCTGATATAGCTCCTACTGTTGCAACAAAAGTGTTAGCAGCTGTGATAACTTCATCTCCAACAGTGACTCCTTTTGCTTTTAAAGAAAGTTTAATAGCATCTGTTCCTGAATTAACTCCAATTGCATATTTTGTTCCAATCAATTGAGCAAATTTTCTTTCAAATTCTTTTAAAGGCTCTCCAAGAGTGAAATCTCCTGTTTTTACAAACTCTTTTAGTTCTTCCCAAAGATCATCAGCATCTTCAAATTGTTGAGGTAAATAGGAATATCTTACTTTCATAGACTATATTAAATTAATGTTTTGCATTCTTCTTATATTAAAATAATTCTCGTTTTCTAAAGGGTTTGTTAAAAGGTTCTTTTCAAAAGCTTGTTTCAAATCTACAACAGCTTCTTCTATAGAGAATGTAGGATGAAAATCTAATGTATCTAAGATTTTCTTTGAAGAGATATGATAGGAGCGATTATCATCAGAATCTGAATAGATCATTTCAACATCACTTCCAATTACTCCTTTGACTATTTCTGACAATTCATTAACTGAATAGTTTTCGTCTCCTGCATTAAAAATTTGTCCATCTATTTTTTCTTTTGGAGCTTCAATTAGAGCAAGATAAGCTAGTGCCATGTCCTTGATATGTATATTTGGTCTTAATTGATTGCCACCAAAAACAGTTATTTTTCTATTGTGATAAGCCAAATTCGTTAAGATATTTACAACAACATCTAACCTTTGACGCTTAGAGTAACCGCATACTGTAGCTGGCCTTATAGTGACAGTTGTAAAATCTGGATCTTGATACTGCATTAATATTTCTTCACATTGAGCCTTATACTTTGAATAGTCGGTTAGAGGTTCAAGGGTCATGCTCTCATGAACATTCTTTTCATCTTTAACTCCATATACGGATGAAGAAGAGGCGTAAATAAATCTATTTACTCCCGCCTGTTTACTAATATTAACTAGAGGTTCAAAAGCATCTAAATTAATAGACTTTCCTAAACTTGGGTTTAATTCAAAGCTAGGGTCATTAGAAATACAAGCAAGGTGAATAACCATATCATGGTCAGTAACATGTGCTTTTAAAGCCTCCTTATCTCTTATATCTCCTTTGACCTTTTTAAGATTAGGATGATCTTTTAAAACTTCTTCTCCGTAAATCATTAGGTCAAATACTGTTATCTCATAACCCCTTTCTAATAAAAGAGGTACTGTAACTGCACCTACATACCCAGCTCCTCCTGTAATAAATATCTTTTTCATTAAAATAAATAATTATTGAAATTTATGCTGAGTATTCTTTATCCCCAATTATTAGGTCAACAATAGCTAGAAGCCAAACTTGATGAAGGTTTTCCACAAAATTGTAAGCTTTGCTATCAACCCAAAGATTTATATCTCCGGACTTACTCAATGGGTTACCTTCTTGAAATCCTGAAAAGGTTATAACTTTAGAAAACTTTTTTGTTTTTGCAGCAGAAGTCGCATTAATCATGTTCTGAGATTTACCGCTGGAAGATATGGCAATTAATACATCCCCTTCATCTCCATAAAATTCTATTGCTTTAGCAATCCAGTTTTCAAAGCCATAATCATTAGAAAAGCATGTAATTAGGTCTGATTCATTATAGTTTATGCATCTTACCGAAGCATTTTTAGTTAAATCTACACTAAAGTGACTTGCAATAGCGGCGCTACCCCCATTTCCAAAAATCATTCCCTTATTTCCTTTGGAGTGTGCTTCAGCTAAAGCTTCTTTTACTTCTACTAGCTGCTCTAATACCGATTCTTGGGGTTTAATCAATTCGGAAAAGTCTAAAAGATATGTTTTAAGGAAGTCTTTATCCATAAGTATTATTTCAAGGTATGTTGAAGGGTTTTTAATATAGAGTTTTTACTAACAGATTTACTATTACCAATTGTTTCTACAGACTGGGCTGCAGCTAAAGAACCCATAAGTAAAGAAAGTTTTGGGTCGAACCCTGCTTTTAGAGAAGCAGATAATAAAGATAGCATGGCATCTCCAGAACCTACCTTATCAACTACTTTAGAGGCGAAAGCTGGGCATGTCATAAATTTGTCCTCTTTACTATTATATAACTTGGCTCCCTCATTGCCTCTAGTTACTACAACATTTTTTGCTTTTAAATTATTAGATAAGGTTTTCATTAGAACTGTTAAATCTCCATCTCTGTTCCTAAACTCATGTCGAAGTTCACCTTCATTGATTATTACACACTCAACTTTCTCGTATTTATTCATTGTGTGATAACTGCTATTAGCCGCATTAATTTGAGCATTTAGAGCAGTGTATGGTGAATTCCTTACAATTTCTTTAGCTATCTTATCTGTAATTAAACCATGACCATAATCGGTAACTATTACAAGATCGTGTTTTTTCATCTCTTTAAGCATTAAATTTATAAGTTTCTTCTCATTCTGTTTTGAAAGAGCTTCGTCATTAATTGAATAGACACCTAAAGTCTTGCTATTAGTTATATGCTCAACAAATCTTTTTTTAACTATAGTTGGGGAATTGGTTTTATTGATAAATTTAGTCTGTATATTTTTCTTTAAATTCTTTTCAATAAACTTTTTATATTCACCTTTCTCCCCTAAGGCACTTAAGAGAGTAAGAGAACAGCAGAAATCAGATAGATGATTTGCTATAGCTGCGCTGCCACCCAAATATTCTTCTGTACTTAAATCTCTAAGGACTAATACAGGCTCTTTTCCAGATTTCCCTAAAGCCTCACAAAAGACATATTTATCTATAATTGTTTCACCAATAATTAAAACTTTCAGGTCTTGAAGACGATCTACTATGCCTTTAATGTCATTAGATCCTATTTCATTTCTTATAGAAGAGATAAATGCTTTCTGCTCATCTGAATATAGATCACTATATCTATTAAGGATAGAGCTAGAGCTAAAAGAAATATCTGTTGAATACTTAACCTTACCTCCTATTGATTCAACAGCCTTAGATTCTTCTTTGATCATACCCGTTATATCATCACTATTATTTTTATAATCAGGTCCTTTGAAATAAATATCAGGTTTTATCCTTTTTATAGTTTTTACCGCAGAAGACCACTCATTTTCCGCAACAAAATCTACTGACTCTAAAGCAGCTAATGCTTCTAAGCGTAGTTTTGTGGAGAAAGCTGGTCTATTTGGCCCCTTATTCACATATTGATCAGGCGTTATGGTTACTACTAAGAAATCTCCGTGCGACTTAGCTTCTTCAAAGTGTTTAATATGGCCAATATGAAGAAGATCAAATACCCCATGACAATGGATAACTCTTTTTTTAGAGTCTTTTGCTTTTTGAACTTTTTTGGAAAGTTTTTCTAAGGATATTATCTTGTTATTCATTCCTAGCCTAAATATTCAAACCACTTTTTAGTTGCTTTAGAAATTGAATCTGGGTCCCATACAGGAGCTTCTGACCAATAATCAATATTATCTAGAAGATCCTCAATACCTTCTTCAATTGAAATTTTTGGAGTCCATTCAAGCATCTCTTTTGCCTTTGAAATATCTGCCCAAGTTACATCAGGTTCTCCTGGTCTTTTAGGTATATAAACTACATCTCCTTCAAGCAACTCTACAACTTGATTGATGCTATAGGTATTATCTGAACCTATGTTTAGAATCTCTCCTTCTAAAGAGCTTTCAGAAGCTGCTAACAAAGCGGAAGCTACATCCTTAACGTGGGTAAAATCTCTTGTCTGAGTGCCATCTCCTACAACTGTGTAAGGCTTATTGCTCAATTTTTGTGCTAAAAAAACACCAAATACTGCTCCATAAGTTCCTGAAGTACGAGATCGTGGTCCATACACATTGAATAACCTTGTTGAAATAGAAGAAACCCCATAAACATTATTCCAATGTAAAACTATTTGCTCACCCAAAAGTTTCGTAAGTGCATAAGGATATTGGGGTCTTATTTCTGCCGTCTCTGGTGTTGGAAAGATGTCAGGAATCCCATAACAAGAAGATGAAGCTGTATAAACTACTTTAGCTATATCAAATTCCTTGCAGGCTTTCATTACATTAAAAGTTCCAGTGACGTTAGATTGAAAATAAGAATCTGGACTTTCAATTGAAGGGACTATGTCAGCTAAAGCTGCAAGGTGAAATACTCTATCAACATTCTTAAAATGTTTCTTCCAATCTATTTCTAATGACAAATCAGTTTCAATTAGGTTTATCTTTCCCTCTACATGACTTAAATTCTCAGGTCTACCTGTAGTGAAATTGTCTAAAACGATGATCTCATCACCTTTTTCTAAAAGAATATCAACTAGATGGCTACCTATAAACCCCGCACCACCCGTAACTAGTGATTTCATTATTATCTTAAAAAAGTAAAAATCAAAAAGAGTGTTTCAAATCTATAAAAAAGACAAGGCGCTTCTGCCCTACTTGTGTTGTGACATTTCAAAAAGTATGAAAAAACTAAATTCAGCAAGAGTTTTAATTCGCAATGATATCAGTTCCTGCCATTAAGTTTAGTTCTTTCTGAAAAAAAATAGTTTGTATTTAAGTTTATGAATATTAACTAAGCCTTCGTTAAAAAATTTTTTATCTTCGATCTGACTGAGGAAAGGTCAAGTCCCTGCTCCTTAAGAAGATAATTATAAGTTCCACAATATTCTGTAAAACGATCCTCAACCCCTATTCTCAGAACTTTTGCTTGAGAAATTTCAGAAGCTATTTCAGAAACTATTGACCCCAAACCTCCAAAAATTGAGTGTTCCTCAAGTCGTTAACATCCAGTATGTTTTTCATGTAGGACCTTTATTTTTGAATATAGTAAGAAGTTTCTTAAGGAAAGAATTATCCGTGTGGTTTAAGTTTAGCACTCCAAAGCCATCTTTTCTATGAAACCAATAAACTTAATATCTTCCCAAAAAAATCTTTCTTCTTAACTTTTAACTTCCTTACTTTTCCTTCATAACCATCTGCCATACAATAAGAACTTATAAATGTTTATCTTTTTGTTAGCTGCTTAAAGTAAACATATCATAAGGTGCTGGCGTAGCTCAGTTGGTAGAGCAGCTGATTTGTAATCAGCCGGTCGTTGGTTCAAATCCAATCGCCAGCTCCAGTCTTTTATAAATGATACTAAAAAACTTATCTTGAATATCAAAGGTACTATTCAGAAACTCCCCAATGGGAGGTTTAGATTATTCGAAGAGAATAAAGACAGAACCTTCAAAGTATCTAAAAGAGAGCTTAAAAAGATTTTTCCTGGAGATAAAGTTATATGCTCTTTAACATCAAAAGGGTGGGCTATTATTGATAAAGTTATTGAAAGAAATACTACAGAATTTCTTGGAAGAATTTATAAATCTAATAGGAATTACCAAGCTATTCCTTTCGGGCTAGATAAAAATTTTTCAACAGTAATAAAAGGGAGAGTACCAAATTCTATAACCAGAAATTCCATTGTAAAGGTTAGATTAACTGTTCAACCTCAACAAAATAGGCAAGCAAGAGGATTTATTATTAAATCCTTAGATAAAAATAAAGATGAAGTGATGGCAAATGAAGTTGCTATATCTACTTATAATCTTAATTCAGAATGGAGCAAAGCAGTAGTTAAAGAAGCAAGAAATATCCAAAAGGACTTTAAAGAAAAAATAAAGAATCAATTCGATTTAACTAAGAAGAACTTTGTGACTATTGATGGCCAAAATGCAAAAGATTTTGATGATGCTGTGTATGCAGAGAAAGATAAAGACAATAACTTAGTGCTTTATGTTGCAATAGCGAATGTATCAAATTTTATAGATGAAGGAACTTTTATAGACCAAGAAGCCAGGAAAAGAGGTACCTCTGTATATTTCGTAAACAAGGTTATTCCCATGCTTCCAGAGATAATAAGCAATGACCTTTGTTCACTAAAGCCTAATGCAACTAGATCCTGTCTTGTATGTAAAATTCGTATGAACGAAAAAGGAATAATTCTAGAGGCTTCTTTTTTTGAAGGCCTAATCAGCTCTAAAGCAAGACTTATCTATGAAAAAATATCAAAGAATTTTGAAGAAAATCTATTTCATGGCGATCAGGCTAACTGCTTAAGAACTTTAAATGAAATTTATGAACTACTGAGAAGATTAAAAGTAGAAAGGGGGGCCTTAGATATAGAAATACCTGAATTTTTTCCTAAATTTAAGGATGGAAAGATAGAAAAATTCGTCACCCTATCTAGAGATAAAGCTCACAAAGTAATAGAAGAGTGCATGCTTCTAGCTAATATTTGTGCAGCAAAAATTACTCAAGAAAACCTCATGCCCTCTTTATATAGAATTCACCCCAAACCAGAAAATTCTAAGTTAAAAAATCTTTCAGACTTTCTAAAATCAAGAGGGATAAATGCAAAAATTAATTTGGGAATAAAACCTAAAGAACTTTCCGCTATTCTTTCTCAAAATCTTTCAAGAAAAGAAAAAGGAATATTACATCAACAAATGTTACAGACGATGAGTCTAGCTTCGTATTCTAATAAAAGTTCAAGTCATTTTGGTTTAGCTTATGAAACCTATACTCACTTCACCTCCCCTATACGCAGATATCCAGACTTGGTGGTCCACAGAACAATTAGAAAATTGATTAAAAAGTCAGGTAAGAGAGAAATATTTTTAAAGAATGATAAAGAAAAGGGAAATATCAAAATAAAGAAAGACAAATTAATGGAAAAAATAGCTGTTGAATCTTCATTTGCTGAACGTAATGCAGAAGAGGCAACCAGAACAGCTATAAAAATTATAAAATGTGAATGTGCTAAAAAGCATATAGGTAAGTCATTTAACGGCACTATTGTCAATGTAACTTCTTTTGGAATCTTTGTTTTATTAAGTGAGCTAAACATTGAGGGTTTATGTCATATAAAAAACCTACCTGGCAAAGACTTCTACGATTATGAAGAAGTGAGTAAGAGTTTAGTAGGAAGATTTTCTAAAACAATTTTCTCTCTTGGAGATTCTATTAGAGTTAAGATTCATGCTTCAAATTCAGAGCTTCAAAGAATAGACCTTAAATTATGCAATTAAATAAGGACCAAGAATTGATCACAGGTATAAATACTGTGATGAGTATTTTAAAAGAAAGACCTAAATCAATAGATATCCTCTACATAAAAGATAAAAATCTAAATCAAAGACTTGAACAGCTGCTCAACTTTGCCGAGAAAAAAAGAATAAATATTGAAAAAAAAGATTCTCTTTTTTTTAAAAAACAGTTTTCTGAAGAAAAACATCAGGGGGTGGCAATTAAGTGCAACAAGAGAACAGAAGAAAATGAAAATTTTCTTCATGACCTGGTAGAAAAGAAAAAAAACCTTTTTCTTTTACTCCTAGATGGGATTACTGATCCACATAATGTTGGAGCTTGTTTGAGGTCTGCAGCTGCTGCTCATGTAGATGCAGTAATAGTACCAAAAAATAGATCTTGCCATCTTACACCTACAGTAAGGAAAGTTTCTTTAGGAGGTGCTGAACTTATACCGTTTGTTGTTGTCATAAATCTAACAAGAACAATTGAATGGCTACAATTAAAAGGAGTAAAAATTATAGGAACTTCAGTATCTGC
>CAZMZZ010000041.1:0-13367 GCA_964571215.1 uncultured Gammaproteobacteria bacterium | reverse complement strand
AGTTGTTATACCTCCTATTAGGGTTAAGAGATGTAATTGTAGTTGAGAAAAAGAAAAAATAGCTTTCTTAGCCCAACCCACATTCTTAATCAAAGAGTTTGTGGTTTTGCCAAACATACGCTCAGCTCTTACATAATCCACCCCTACTTGCTTAAAGCCAACATATGCTCTTATTCCCCTTAGAAAAAAATCTCTTTCACTGCATTCAAGAATCCATCGAACAACTTTTTTATCAATAAGAGAAAAATCTCCTGCATTCCTAGGAATTGGTATATCGCTTAATTTGTCAAAGATAAAGTAGAAAGCTTTATAGAATATTTCTAAACCTAATATCATTTCTCTTTTTGTTCTTCTACCGTAGACAACTTCTGCTCCTTTCCTCCATTCTTCCATAAAACTAGGAATTAACTCCGGAGGGTCTTGAAGGTCTCCATCTAAGAGTACGCATCCTTCTTTATTTGCCATCTCCAATCCGCTTAAAAAAGCAGCTTGAGACCCAAAATTTCTTGAATGAGTGATACCAATTACCCTTGGATCTTTTGAAGATATATCTTTAATGATTGAATGCGAATTATCTGGAGAACAATCATTTACGAATATTATTTCGTAATCAACCTTTTTTTCTCTAAATATTTTAACCAACTTTTCATACATAATAGGAATTGCTAGTTCATCTTTATAACAGGCAATAATTGCTGTAATTGAATTTTTTTTAAGAGCACCCTCTTTTTTTGTGAGAGTATCAAAATTTAAATTTTTATTTATATTTTTCCACCACTTAAATGTGTTGGTAAGTCCTTCTTCGAATGTTGTAGTTGGTTCCCAGTCAAGAAGTTCTTTGGCCTTAGAAGTGTTTGCATACCAATTATCTGTATCCCAATGTCTTGCAATGCTTGAACTGAATTTCGGTTCCTCTTTTATTTTAAATAAATCTTTTGCTATTCGAGCAAGTTCAAGCAAGGTAATTTCTCTTCCAGATCCAATATTTATAGATTCTCCAAAAATATCAGGATGAATTTTTAAAGAAGCGGTAACAAAGGCATCTACTACATCATCTATGTATATAAAATCTCTTGATGTAGTTTGATTTGCAAATGGGGGAAGCTTTTTTCTTAATACTTCTTTACATAAAATAGGTATCAGCTTAGAACTATCCTCATAAGGACCATAGACGGAGTACAGTCTTAAATTAAGTACTGGAATCTTTCTTATCTTCCCATAATATTTTATCGCACCGCTGGCTGCAGCTTTACTAATAGCATATTGACTGTTTGGAACCAATTCGGCACTTTCAAAAGGTTCTTTGGAGTTAAGTCCATATTCAGAAGAAGTGCCAGCATGTATATAAGAAGATACATCTGAATGCTCAATAACTTCAATCATATCTATTAGGCCTGTAAAGTTTGTCCTGTGTATTAAGTCGTAGTTTGTCTCGAATGGGTAGGAGCCGAAGGCACTGCAATCAAAGATAGTTTTTGGTTTAATTTTTTTTAAAGTATCTTTTATATCTTCTTTATCACATATGTTCATATGTAAGAGAGAAGAGGATGGGAATTCATTTAATCTCCAACCAGAACCTGAAAAAGTAGTTCCAAAGACATCTTTTCTAATTTCAATTACCTGTCTAAAGATATTAGTTCCGACGAATCCACTGGCACCTATAATCAATATAGGTCCTTCTAAAGCTTTAATTTTATCTTTAAGATTCAATTTATTTATCCTTCAAAAAAATTTTTAATGCTGTTTCTTTGTCTAAGCCACTTTGTTTTCTGTGGTAGTTTTGAGACCCAAAGGTATCTTGTGGGTACCCGAAGGCATATTTATGAGTCATTGAAAGTAAATTTATTCCTCTGGTGTTAAGCATATATGAAATGTGCATACCCAGGCCTCCGCTAACAACATGTTCTTCGAAGATGTATAAATTTTGATTTCTAACCTGCCTATAGAATTCTTCAGGAGCACCATTAAGATCAAAATCACTTACAGCCCAAAGAGAGGGACGCATATTGACTGGAAGTTCTAATATTGTTTCCCAAATTAAACCTGCTAGCGGCCCAAGAGCAACTGCAACACCATTGTTACCTTTCTCAAGTAGCCTCCACGAATCATACTTCGGAATATCTTTTCCTTCAGGTAGTGTTTCAAGTCCTAACCTTAGATAGGTAGGCGATGATATATTGTTTATAACTTTAGCTATGTCTTTATCAAAAACAGGTACTATCACTTTCACTCCTAAGGCACTCATGGCCGCACAGTCTTCAAGAGCATGATGTGTTGGCCCGAAGTAGCCATATCCATAACCCCCTCCATTTCCTACTAAACAAACTGGTAAGTTACCAAAAACTATATCATTTCTTATGTGTTCATAAGGTCTGGCATATATGAAAGGTGCTATGCTGTAAGCAAATACAGTAAATCCACTTCTCGCTAATCCAGCTGCAACAGCCACCATATTTTGTTCTGAAACACCACAGTTGATAAATCTTTGACCAAAAACATCACGCACATTTTCTAAAGCCATAAACCCTAAATCACCTGTTAAGAAAATATGCTTTTTATCTTTTCCTAGTTTTGACATTTGATCAGCAAATTCGTTTCTCACTTTGGACCCTGTAACTTTATATTTTTTGTTGCAATTAAATATTCGCTTTTAGTCAAAGGTAAATAATGACTTTCCATTTGTCCCTCATTATGGAGATATTTTCCTTTAACTGTGTTCAGTACAAGTATATTTAATTTATTTGGTTTGATACTTTCAAGCGCTGTCAATATTTCTTCTGGTTCATGACCATCAGCAGTTTGAACATGAGCATCAAAAGATTTTAGTCTTGTTGATATATCTTTATAAGAGACAATATCCTCTGTACTACCAAATCCTTGTAGACCATTTTGATCAATTAATAAAATTAAATTGTCTAACTTATTATGGACAGAAAAAATTATTGACTCCCAGCAAGAACCTTCTTGCAGCTCACCATCAGAACACAAACAGTACACATAACCATCTTCTTTTTTAAACTTTTTTGCCAACGCTAATCCTGCTCCTAATGATGGACCATGACCCAAGGAGCCTGTAGAAAACTGGAGTCCAGGAATACTATTCCCGCTGGGATGTCCTGGAATTTTGCTCCCATCTCTTGTAAAGGTCTTTAGGGTTTGATCAGAGATTTTACCTTGGCTCCATAGTGTCGAATATAAAGCGGCAGCAGAATGACCTTTAGAAAGTAAGAAAAGGTCCTTTTTTTTAATTTTGTAATAATACAAGGTCATTAATATATCAATACAAGAGAGGTTTGAGCCTAGGTGGCCAACCTGAGCTTCATAGTGCATCTTCAGCATTCTCAGCTTGGTTTTTATTAAGGTTTCTTTAAATTTTTTTGTTGGTTTTATCAAACTACAGAACCTCGTTATTAATTAATATTTTAATCTTTAACCAATTAACTCTAAGAAATACACTTGGATTTAAATTAAAAATTTACTTTAGTCCTTTAGACTTTGGATGGATATCTATTACCATTTCTTTCTCCAAGATTTCTCGATCCAATAGAGGTGAGAGATCTTCTAGAGGTGGTGAAACGATAGTTCCGTCCTTCTGAATAACGATGGATTGTTTGGGATGAAAGAATTGCTCAGGATCAGTAAACACATCACATATCAATGGTCCATCATATTCTTGTATTTTAGGAATAATATTATGAAAATCTTCCCAAGTTCTAATAGAGTGGTAAGAAATATTAAAAGCAGCAGCTAATTTTGAAAAGTCAGGACAACTTACTCCGGTGCTCTTATTTGTTCCTGAATATCTTCCTTCAAAGAGATTTTTTTGAGTATGTTTTATCATGAGATAACCATCATTATTAAAAATAAATAATTTGATTGGAAGTTGGTGATGAACCAAAGTTTGGATTTCTTGAAGGTTCATCATCATTCCTCCATCACAATTTAAACACAAAACTTCACCTCTATTTCTTGCAAAGGAAGCACCTATAGCTCCAGGAAGTCCATATCCCATTTCTCCTAAACCGGTAGAAGTCATTAGCCTCTGGCCTTGCTTAATCCTTAAAGCTTGATGGCCCGAAAGTAATCCTGTTCCCATATCTGTCACTACTATTTGGTCTTTTTTTAAATAATTTGAAATTTGGTCCATAAATTTATAAGAGTTAATAAAACCATTTTTATCTTCGTGCTCTGGTCCTATAAAGGGATAGCGATTTCGATATCCATTACATGTTTCATACCATTCAGAAGGTTGGCCAATGAATATTTTTTTCTTTTCTAAATAGGACATTAACTGAGTTATAAAATCTTTTGCATCACAATTTATACTAATTTCTACCATTGATTTTGTTTTCTCTAATTCTGTCTGATCATTGTCAACCTGAACTATCTTAGCTTCTCTAGCAAACTCTGATTGTTCATAACCTATCATCAAAATAGACATCCTATTACCAATAGAAATAACTAAATCACTATTTTGAATGACCAAATTTGCTGCTCTTGTGCCGTATACACCTGGTCTACCATAATTTAGGGAATGATCAGTGTCTAACATGTCTATACTTGCCCAAGAAACCAGAGCAGGAAAGGGAATTTTATCTAATAGGTCTTCTATCAAATTTTCAGCTTTAGATAAGCGAATACCGTTCCCAAACCAGAAAACTGGCCTCTTAGCTTTACTAATTAGGTCAAAAACATTATTCATTTCTTCCTTCAAGGAAGGCACTTTTTTCTTTTTAGGAATATTAAAATGTTTTAAATCCTCTTTAAGAACTTTGCTGCCTTGGATGTCCATTGGGTAATCAATCCAAACAGGTCCTGGACGAGAGTCTTGAGACATAAAATACCCTTTTTCAAGTTCGTACAAAGCTTTCTTAGGATCCATGACCATAGTAGAAAACTTAGTTATTTCTTTAACCATGCCTGAACTGTCAAACCCTTGGATACCCCACATCCTCATCCCTTCCATTTTCTCAATAAATCTTTTATTTTCTTGTCCTGAAATAACTATTCCTGGATTTGAATCCGCCCAAGCACTTAAAACGCCTGTTATAGCATTTACACTACCTCCTCCTGCAGTAACGATTGCAGCAGTGACTTTTCCTGAAACTTTAAAGTAAGTCTGCATAGCCATGGTGGCTGCTTGCTCATGATGAACACAGATAATTTCAGTGTATCCCAAATTAGTAATGGAATCGAAGATATGTGAATTGGCAGAACCTATTATTCCAAAAACGTGCTTAATCTCTTTTTCTTTAAGAAATTGGGCTATAACATCACTAACTTTCACAACATCTGCCATCAAATTTATCCTATTTGTTTTTTCCCAAAATCTAACTCATACCATTTTATAGTTCGGTCAATGGCTGTATCAACATCAGTTAATTGGGTTAATTCAAATTCTTTTAACACTTCAGCAGTATCAGGTACTAATGTCGTGTTAACTACTGAGCCAGTTAAAGAAGTATTTAATAAAATTTTTGGAGAAGATGCAGAGAATCTTGAAACTTTTTCTGCAAGGTCACTTAAGGTAATGCCCTTATCACTACCTACATTGTATACCTTTCCGCTTTTTCCATTAATCATTATGACTAGCATCCAAGCAGCAAAATCAGCTCCATACATATAACTTCTTACTGTAGATCCATCACCCAATATTCTAATGGGTCTATTATTAAGAGAGTCTTTAATAAAGTTATTAAGAGCCCATGGAGAATTTAAATCTTGATAAGCTCCACAGAAAGTAAATGGTCTTATTGTGATCACTGGCATACGAGCCTCACTTCTTGCAGCTGAACCCAACATTTCTGCATATCTTTTGGCTTCTGAATGTGCATTGCTAGCCTTTAAATCTAGAGGGAGACCTGAAGAAGTCTCAAAAATCTTTTCTCCTGAAAGATCTCCATAAACAGAACTTGAACTTATGTTTAAGAATCTAATAAGGTTAGAAACTCTATTTGCTGCATGAAGAATAGCTCCAGTTCCGTCTGCAATTGAAGTCATAGTATCTAAAG
This sequence comes from uncultured Gammaproteobacteria bacterium, assembly GCA_964571215.1. Taxonomy (GTDB): domain Bacteria; phylum Pseudomonadota; class Gammaproteobacteria; order Magnimaribacterales; family Magnimaribacteraceae; genus CAJWPI01. The sequence continues at coordinate 7,356 of CAZMZZ010000041.1, read as the reverse complement.
GACTTGCTGAATGCATTCTACTGTCCGGAGTAGCCGCTCCATGAATAATATAGTTTAATTCATTGGGTAAATCAGAAACACTTCTTACATCAGATTTAATGAACTCAACCATCTTAGATTTAGAAATGTGCTCTAAGTTATTTTCATATCTTTCCTGATCTCTATCTAGTAAGAATAATTTTATATTTTTATTGTGAAAACTATTCATATAGAAGACCATTTCAGAAATCCAACTACCTAAAAAGCCTGAACCCCCTGAAACTAGAATTGAAGAATTATTTAAACCTTCAAGTTTTGTTGAAATTTTTTTAAAAACCCTATCGCAATCTTGGCTTACTATTTCTTGCTTTTGAATCAATTTCTTGTTTCCTTAGAAAGTATTTTTGCTACTTCGATAATTATATCCTCTTGACCTGCAACCACTTTCCTTTCACCTAACTTGAAGAATAGATCTCTTGGATCAACAGAAAATTCCTTGGCAGCTCTATTAACATGTTTCAAGAAACCAGAAAACACTCCTGAAAGACCGCTCACAAGACTTATAGAATTTATTGTAGGCATTATTTCCATTAAGAAATCTTCTGCAATATCACTAGCATCTAATAACTTGTACAAATCAATTCCTGTCTGGTATCCCATTCTTTCTAGTACTGCGACTAAAACTTCTAATTGGGCATTTCCTGCTCCCGCACCAAATCCTCTTGCACAACCATCAACTATTGCTGCCCCAGCTTCTACTGCTGCAATTGAATTAGCTATACCCATCCCCAAATTATTATGGGCATGAAATCCCACGGAAATTTGTAGATTGTCTATCAAGTAAGACACCTTCTCAGAAACATCAAATGGCAAATAGTTTCCAGAAGAATCCATTAACACAACAGCTTCTGCTCCATAATCTTGCATTTTTCTTGCTTCTTCGGATAAACGCTCTTTATCCTCCATGTGACTCATCATTAAAACTCCGAATACAGTCTTACCTTCATCTGAACAAAACCTAATGTGTCTATCTGTTAAATCAGCTTCACTACAATGAGAAGCAATTCTAAATACATCGACACCGCAATCTATTGCCGGCTTCAAATCTCTTTCAATAGTTCCAAATCCCGGAATTAAATGTATTCCTAACTTAGATTTTTTTAACTCTTTTCTCGAAACTGTAAGCATTTCTTTATCACTAATTTTTGCTTCTCCAACATTCATCGAAGAAGCTCCTAATCCGTTTCCATGACCAACTTCAACTATAGGGATTCCCGCTGCATCTGCAGCTCTACAATATGCAATTATTTGATCTGAACTCAATTCATGAGACACAGCATGATTCCCGTCTCGTAAGGTAGGATCGCTAATAAGTACCTTTTTTTGTTTCTTTTCCATTATAAATTTAATTTTGCATATTCTTCTGCCATGGCAATAGCAGCGCAATTTATTATATCTAGATTACCGGCGTACTCAGGCAGATAGTCGCCTAAACCTTCTACTTTAACCATAGTAACAATCCTTCCATTTTCAAATAGAGGTTCTACTAGTAGTTCGAAACCTGGGACATATTTTTTAATTCTTTTAACTAAAGGAAAAATTACATCATTTAAGGCATTTATGTCTGCTTCTTTTGTTTTAGCAAAAATGGTTGTCTGCATATTGATGCAGGGGATAGCTGGATTAAGATTTAAGATAGCTTTTGCTTTCTTAACACCCGAAAAATTTTTTAGACCTTCTTCAGTAGTAGATATGTATTCATCAAGATTCAGTCTTGTTGCTGGACCAGCACTTTTAGAAGCTATACTAGAAACAACCTCTATATATTCAACATTTTTTTGAGTTTTACCTATTGCATTAGCAATTGGAATAGAAGCCTGCCCTCCACAAGTAACCATATTTATATTCATTTCATTTAGACATTCTTCTAGGTTTACAGCAGGAACAGACATTTTTCCTACTTTTGCAGGAGTTAAATCTATTGTTTTTATTCCAAGCTTCAAGAAAATGGGTGCATGAGCTTGATGGTCCTTAGCAGAAGTAGCATCGAAGACTAAATCTATCTCTTCTGCATGCTCCTCTATATAACTTACGCTTTTATCAGAACAGTTAATACCTAAACTAATAGCTTTATTCATTCCCTGAGAACCAATAGTTCTTCCTATAAAGGCAACGCATTTTAAATACTTTGATCTTTGAATCTTTACTAAAAGATCTGTTCCTATGTTCCCAGATCCAAGGACTGCAACACGAAAAAGGGGTAATTTGTCTGTTTTAATTTTATTTTCACCTAATCTTTGCAACACAGGACCTGAACTTTTTGCTTTTTTAAGTAGTTTTTTCGCCTCAAGTAAAGAAAGGTCAGGAAATTTACCAAGGTATCTTGGCTTCCCTCTACCCATATATGCAAACCAAGATTTACTTCCTGTAGGCTGGACTCTGATAATTAAATTATCTTGTTGTTCCGTGTATCTCTTTTCTTTAGGATTTAAACTTTCAATATATGTTTTTGTCCATTTAGTCATAATACAATCAATTGGGAGTGCTACAGGAGTGCATTATAGTGCTACGTAATGTAAATAAACAAGATTTTTTATTATCTAGAATTCAGGAGTGCAAAAAAGATCAGAATTAGGTATATTTATTTATAAATATTTCAAAGCTTGAATGTATGTGATTTATTAAATCTTCATTAAGTCCATGATGGCAAGCAAGCAATATTCCGCCCTTCATAACTAAATCACTATTTTGAAAGTCATCTGCCCTACCAACACACTTAATTAGTTTAAAACCAGGCTGTCTTAGAATATTACCAGTAAATATCACTCTCGTTTGTATATTTCTTTCTTCTAAAAATATTTGTAGTTCAGTCCTTGTAAATTTGATTCCTTCTCTTACTATTAAAGGGTAAGCAAGCCACCCTGTATATGAACCTGAAGTCTCTCTTGGAAGAATCACGAAGTCTTCATAATTTGAAAAAAATTGAGTATGAAGGTCAAAAAATTTCCTTCTTAGATCAAGGTTGGTTTGAAGTTTATCAAGTTGAACTAATCCAAATGCTGCACTTATCTCAGATGGTTCTAACTGATAACCAAGTTCTTCAAAAACAAATTTGGCATCATATTGGATACCTTCGAGATTAACATTAAACCTGTCTTCAATTGACTCACTATCTTGAAATACTGAAGAAGCCCTTCCCCAAGATCTCAATAGCTTTCCTTTTCTTAAGATTTCTGGATCTGAAGTACAAAGCATACCTCCATTGCCTGCTCCATTTATGATATGTGATCCGTAAAAACTGGTTATAGAAAGATCAGTATATTTACCAGGATATTCACCATTCAGAGTAGCTCCAAGAGTGTCTGCAGAGTCATGTAAAACTAGAAGGTTATATTTGTCAGCTATCCTCCTAATTTCTTCCCAGTCGCACAAATTTCCTAATAAATCAGGTGCTAAAATTGCTTTGGTCTTATTTGTTATAGATTTCTCAATTAAACCTTCATCTATACAATACGTATTTTGCTTAACATCAACGAATGAAGGCATAAGTCCATTTTTAACAAGACTTGCTACAGTTGTTGCAAAGGTTAATGCTGGGGTGATAACTTCTGAATCTTCTTCTAAACCTAGACTTTCAAAAGCTATATAGAGAGCAGAAGTGCCAGAATTTGTCATTAAACCAAAATCCTTAACAAACAATTTTGCAATTCTTTCTTCGAATAAGTTAACTTTTGTTCCCATCTGAGTAGAGCTTTTTAAAACTTCTACTATCGCATTTATCTCTTCTTCACCGTGAACGGTTGAACCATAAGGAACTCTAGGAAATTGTTCTTTTTTCATATTCAAAGTATTTTTTTGGACTTATTCTAAACTAACTAAAATTACTTTCTTCTAAAAGATCAAAGATTAACTCTTAACTTAGGCTTGATACATTAATCTTTCAAAAATTCTTTAATTTGGTTGACGGACATCTCAAGCATATTTTTACTAGACATTTGAGCTTTATGCCATTCAACAGTCTTATCTATAGCATAAGACACTGACCACTTAGGGCTCCAGCCAAGCATCTTCTTGGCCTTGGTTATATCAAGACTAAGATTGTGTGCCTCGTGATAGGAAGACCTTGAATCCCCATGCCAAGATAATTTATCACCCCAGGCTTTACAGAACATATCTGCCACTTGAGAGACAGTTACTATGTCAATTTGTTTGGGACCAAAATTCCAACAATCAGATCCTGATGGACCTTCTTTATATAGCTTCTCCGCAACCATTAGATAACCTGATAAGGGTTCCAAAACATGTTGCCATGGCCTCGTTGCGTCTGGGTTTCTTATTTTGACCTCATCTTTTGTATCAATTGATCTTAACAAATCTGGGATAAGTCTATCTTCCGCCCAATCACCTCCACCTATAACATTACCGGCTCTAACTGAGGCCACTGAAGCAGAACCTTTTTTATACTGATCTTTACTAAAGAAAGATCTTTGATAAGAACTAATTATCAACTCTGCACTCCCTTTACTACTACTATAGGGATCATGACCACCCATCGGGTCATCTTCTTTGTAGCCTCTAGAAAGATTTTTATTCTCGTAACACTTATCTGTAGTAATGATTACTCCACTCCTAATAGATGAACTCATCCTAATTAGCTCTAAGACATTGACAGTACCCATAATATTCGTTGAAAAAGTAGTTATAGGATCTTTATATGATGCTATGACAAGAGGCTGGGCAGCCATATGGATTAATATATCTGGTTTAAAACTCCTTTCAGCTTTAACAAGTCCAGATAAATCCCTAATGTCACCTTCATGATGCTTAAGACCAGGCTCTAAATTTACTTGATTAAAGTAACTTTGTGGTAGAGCTTCTAAAGAGAAACCGAGGACTTTTGCTCCTAGATGATTTAAGAAAACGCTTAGCCAACCCCCCTTAAATCCGGTATGACCAGTTAAAAAAACTTTTTTATTTTTCCAAAATTTCTTATTTTGAGACATCGACTTTAAATAGGAAAAGAGTATTAAATAAAGTTACCAAACTTTCCAAGGCGCTTTATTTGAAAGCCATAAAGACTGTAGTAAATTTTTATCTCTTAGTGTATCCATAGGTTGGAAGAACCCATCATGCTCATAAGCCATAAGCTCATTTTCAGCAGATAGATTAATTAGAGGTTCTTGTTCCCACACAGTATTATCTCCTTCTATGTAATCCATAACTTTGGGTGACAGAACAAAAAAGCCGGCATTAATTCTTCCTCCATCTCCTTTAGGTTTTTCCTTAAAACCACTAACTTGCCCTTCTATTATGTCGAGAGCTCCAAACCTTCCTGGAGGATAAGTGGCTGTTATGGTAGCTAATTTCCCATGTTTCTGATGGTATTTATGAGTTTTAGAGATATCTACATCTGATAATCCATCTCCATAGGTCAGAAAAAAAGACTCTTCGTCCCTGACATATTCTGAAATCCTCTTAATTCTTCCTCCAGTCATACTGTTTTCTCCAGTATCAACTAGAGTAATCCTCCATGGTTCTGCTCTTTTATTATGAACTTCCATATTATTTTCTTTCATATCAAAGGTAACATCTGACATATGAAGGAAGTAGTTAGCAAAATACTCTTTGATTATGTATGACTTATAACCACAACAAATAATAAAATCATTAATATTATGGTGAGAATACAGTTTTAGGACATGCCACAAAACTGGTTTTCCACCTAAATCAATCATAGGTTTTGGCCTGATATCGGTTTCTTCGCTGATTCTCGTACCGTACCCGCCAGCTAGAATAACTGCTTTCAAATGCACCTCCTAAAAATAGAAAGAGGATTAAATCCGAGATTAAAGACGATTGCAATCCTCATTACTACTCTTTTATATTTAATAGTCTAAGAATTTTTCTTAAAGAATTTATGGGATTTAAGAATACATTTATTAGCGCAGAATAAAAAAGGCCAAAAATCCTATTAATAAACCCTCTATCAAAATCAATAAGCAATTCGGGCCTCTCGGTTTCTATAGCTTGTCTAATGACTTTAAATAGTCTCTTTTTTTGAACTAAATAGAGAGCTTTAGCCTTTTTGTTATCTTTTTCTTTATTTGAAATCTTTTGAAGAAAATCAACCATTTCTTTATGGATTACCCATCTCACTCCAAGACCAAAATAACCAACTCCTGAATCATCCAAAGAATGAGTATCTTTTACAACATGATTTTGCGTATTTATCGGTTTATCCCAATAAAAACAATTTCCCAATAAAATTAATCTGGATAGAAGAAAGATTTGGGGATAGTACCTATAAGTAGTTGGATAATCTTTCTTGATTTGATCAAACTCACCCAGAAAGCTTTTACAAGAAGGAACATGAAATATTAAACCTGGTAAATGAGGTGCAGCTTCCCATAAATCTTTCGGTTCGATCACATTAGAAGAAAGTTTACCTCGGTAAAGTTTATTATTTAAATAATATTGTGGGCATAACATCTTAGGTTTTTTTTCTTTCAAAAATTCTATTAAGGGATCAACATTACTTTTAATTATTTTATCTTCATCAGGATTCCATAATAAATAATCCGTTTCACACTGCCTTATTAACTCTAAAGTATTACCAGAGAATCCAATATTTTCACAATTTTGAAGTATACGAAGGTTTTTTTGTTTAAATTTCTTTAAAAGAGACTTGAATGTTCCATCCACAGAAAAATTATCAATTACTAGTATTTCTAAATTCTCTAATAAACTATCTTTTTCTATATTCTCTAAGCATGAAGTAACTACTTTTCGTCTATTGTATGTAGGTATACCTACAGTAAGAATTGGTTTACTCATCCCTTAAGCTTATTAATTCAGTTATTCCCTCTCTGATACTGGTTTTAGAGCATTCATCTTTCCAAGGTAAGCTATTTTTGGGTCTAACTGGAGACATTATTTCTCTCTTACGATAAGGCCTTCCTCCTAGTTGCCCCTGGAACTTCTTTCCTATAATTTTCTCTAATCTTAAGACCAACTCTTTAACAGTAAAGCTTTCTCCGTCAAGGAAAAAGACTTCCCATGATGGTTTGCTTAAGCTTGACAAATATTCCTCAGCTTTAAGGAAGTGCTTTACGATATCATTTACATGAGAAATATTTATCAGCTGATCTCCTTTTGATAATTTTAAATCTGAGCCTTCAAGTATAGATTCAGTTATTAAATTAATTAATTTTCCTCTTGTATCACCGGGGCCATAAGTGTCATAAAGTTTAAGAGTTAAGCAAGAAAATCCATGAGCTAAGTGATAAAAGTACAGAATATTTTGAAAAGCTTCCTTGGTTGAAGCATAAAGATTAAATGGATAAAACTCTTCAGAGTCATCATGCTGGGCATAAGAAC
>CAZMZZ010000040.1:0-13856 GCA_964571215.1 uncultured Gammaproteobacteria bacterium | reverse complement strand
TTCTTGGAGCCTCCTTATTTATGGTAGAAAGAGAACTTCTTTTTGTTGAAAGTGTGGTGTACGGATTCGGAGCAGGAACTGGTTGGGCTCTAGCAATTATTGCTTTAGCTGGAATAAGAGAAAGACTTAAATATGCTGACATTCCGTCTGGTCTAGAAGGATTAGGAATAACCTTCTTAACCGTTGGTTTAATGTGCTTTGGATTTATGGCTTTTGGAGGAATATCTCTATAAATATGGAAAATTTACTTCAGAATGAAATATTTCTAGGCGTAGTTGCATTTACTATCTCTGTTAATCTGATGGTTTTTATTATTCTTGGAGCTACTAGAATTTTAGTAAGTAGTGGAAATATCAATATTCAAATTAATGACGATCCAGAGCGAGCTTTAAGTACAACAACTGGAGGAAAGTTACTTCAAACTCTAGCTTCTCAAAACCTATTCTTGTCATCAGCTTGTGGAGGTAAAGGAACATGCTCTCAATGTAAATGTAAAGTCTTGAAGGGAGGGGGTGACATTCTTCCTACAGAAGAATCTTATTTTACTAATAAGGAAAAAAAAGAGGGTTATAGGCTAGCTTGCCAAGTTCCAGTAAAAAATGATTTAGAAATTCTTATACCTGATGAGGTTTTTGGAGCAAGGAAATGGGAATGTGAAGTTATTTCAAATGATAATGTAGCAACTTTTATTAAAGAATTAGTTCTAAAACTTCCAAAAGGAGAAGAGGTTAATTTCAGAGCAGGTGGTTATGTGCAGATGGAAATACCCCCTTATTCAGTCAATTTTAATGATTTTGATATAGAGAAGAAATATCATAAAGATTTAGAAAAATTTAATTTTTGGGGTAACTCATCATCAGTTAAAGATACAGTTATACGTGCTTATTCTATGGCTAATTATCCTGAAGAAAAAGGAATCATGAAATTTAATGTAAGAATAGAAGTACCACCACCGGGAACAGATTTTCCTCCAGGTGAAATGACTTCATATTTATTTAGTTTAAAACCAAAAGACAAGCTAACAATTTTTGGACCCTTTGGTGATTTCTTTGCTAATGAGACAAATGCAGAGATGATCTTTATAGGAGGAGGAGCAGGAATGGCTCCAATGAGATCTCACATCTTCGATCAATTATTAAGAATTAATACAGACCGAAAGATAACTTTCTTTTATGGAGCTAGAAGTCTTAGTGAGATGTTTTATGCTGAAGAATATGATGAACTGCAAGATAAATTTGATAATTTTAATTGGCATGTAGCTTTATCAGATCCTCAACCTGAAGATAACTGGGAGGGCTCTAAAGGATTTATTCATCAAGTTATTCATGATGAATATTTAGCAGATCATAAAGCCCCTGAAGATTGTGAGTATTACATGTGCGGTCCTCCTTTAATGATGGATGCATGCTTTAAGATGCTAGATGATTTAGGAGTAGAAGAAGATTCTATTAAATTTGATGATTTTGGTGCGTGATTATTTAGTTAAACGATTAATTCTTCCTTTATCTTTAATATTTCTGTTAAGTTCCTGTACTTCTAATACAGAAATTATTGAACAATATAAGGGCTCTATTATGGGCACGACATATAAAATTTCTTTCATAAAACCAAAAGAAAGTATTGAAGAGAAAAACCTATTTTCAATTTTACAATTAGTAGATAAAGAAATGTCTACTTATGATGAAAGTTCTTTGTTGACTAAGGTTAATTCTTCAACTAAAGAAAACTGGGTTGTTATAAGCACTAATCTTGCTGAAGTATTAAAGTTTTCAAAAGAAGTATGTATTGATACAGATGGTGCTTTTGATATTTCTATAGGAAAAATAATTAATTCTTGGGGTTTTGGTCCCTCCAAGCTAAATTTAATGCCTTCTAAGGAAGAAATAAAAGAATTTCACTCTTATGTAGGATGTAATGCTTTTGAATTAGATTTTCAAAACAAAAAAGTGAGAAGAAATGCAAATGTCTATTTAGACCTTTCTGCTGTAGCTAAAGGCTATGCTGTAGATCTTGTTGCCAAATATTTAAAAAGTAAAGATATTAATAATTATTTAGTAGAAGTAGGCGGAGAACTAAAAGTAAAAGGAAAGAAAATTAATAAACCTTGGAAAGTTGGTATAGAAAATCCTCTACAACCAGGAAAACCTATTTTTACTTTAGTAACTAATGGTTTTAATGAGCTGTCTTTAGCTACTTCAGGAAATTACAGAAATTTTATTGAAGATAATGGGAATAAAATCTCACATACTTTTGATCCAACTAGTGGTCTATCCGTATCACATAACTTAGCTTCTGTTAGTGTAGTTTCTGAGAGTGTTATGAAATCTGATGCTTTAGCAACTGCTCTTAATGTAATGGGACTTGAACGAGGTTTAGAGTTTGCTAATTTAAACAATATCAAAGCATTATTTATATTAGTAGATGATAATAAAGTTCTTACTTACCCTTCAAAAGAATTTAAAACCCTATTAAACTAAAAGCATGTTAACTTTAATAGCATCTTTCTTGGTTTTACTCTTGGGAATAGTTGTAATGTCTATAGGCATTATCTTAGGCAGGAAACCAATAACCGGTTCGTGTGGAGGTTTAAAAAGTCTAGGGGATATAAATTGTGAGGTTTGCGGAGGGGATACAGGGAAGTGTCCTAAATCTAACACTTAAAATAAACTGAATCTTTCTTAAAACTAGAATTGATTCATTGTATTATCTTTTCCACCTGCTAAAAGTGCATTTTTTCCCGAAAAATACTCTTTATGTTCATCGCCTATGGTAGTTCCTGCAAGGTCTTGATGTTTAACTGAGGCTTGCTCTCTTCTAATTTCTTGTCTTTGAATATCTCTTACGTAAGCAAGCATCCCTAAATCTCCAAAATACCCCTCTGAAAGTATATCTGTGCCTAAAGCAGACTCATGATAAGTAGGTAGGGTAATTAAATGATGAAATATACCTGCTCTTTTAGCTGAATCTTTTTGGAATTTTTGGATTAGATTATCTGCTTCAGCTGCTAATTCACTATCATCAAACTTTTTATCCATAAGCCCTTTAGGTTTTTCAGAAGGATTTGGATAATCTTTAACATCTTTACCTTGTTCAGTCCACTCCTTATAAACTTGCTCTCTAAAAGCAAGAGTCCAATTAAAAGAAGGGGAGTTGTTATAAACTAACTTTGCTTTTGGTTTAACTTTCCTAATTTCATCAACCATTGATGCAATTTGTGAAATATTGGGCTTTTCTGTCTCTATCCAAAGAAGATCAGCGCCATGATCTAAGCTAGTAATACAGTCTAAAACAACTCTGTCAAAGCCAGTATCTGGTTTGAATAAATATAGACCATTCTCTAATCTTAAGGGTTTAACTAAAGAACCATCTTGGTGAATTGTTATATCATGCTCAGATAGTTCACTTACATCATTAACAGGTGTTGTTTCTAAGAATTCGTTATATTTACTAGCAAGATCACCTGGTTCTTTTGAAACTGGAATTTTCTGTGTAAGTCCTGCACCTAGAGAATCAGTTCTAGCTACTATAAGTCCATTTTCAACTCCTAATTCCAAAAAAGCATATCTCACAGCATTAATTTTTGACAGGAAGTCTTCATGAGGGACAGTTACCTTACCGGCTTGATGGCCGCATTGTTTTTGATCAGAAACTTGATTTTCTATTTGAATACAGCAAGCACCAGCTTCAATCATTTTTTTTGCTAGAAGGTAGGTAGCTTCTTCATTTCCAAATCCTGCATCTATATCAGCAATTATAGGAACTACATGGGTCTCAAAATTATCAATTTTTTCGAGAATCTTTTTTTCATCTCCTTTATTTTCTCTTACCTCATCCAATTCTTTAAAAAGAAGTTGTAGTTCTCTTGCATCGGCTTGTTTTAAAAATGTGTATATTTCTTCAATCAATGCAGGAACTGATGTTTTTTCATGCATACTTTGATCAGGAAGGGGTCCAAAATCAGATCTCAATGCTGCAACCATCCATCCACTCAAGTAAACATAACTTTTTTGTGTCTTTTTTTTATGCTTTTTAACTGCCATCATCATTTGTTGTGCTATAAATCCATGCCAGCAACCTAAAGATTGAGTATATAAAGAATTATCGGCTTCATATTCCGATATGTCTTTATGCATAATATCAGCAGTATATCTAGCTATGTCGAGGCCTGTAGGAAATCTGTTTTGAAGTCTCATACGTGCAGCAAATTCAGGATTTACAGCGCCTAGTGAAGTTCCATTTTCCTCTTTTTTAGAAGCAATTTTATTAATTAAAGTAAGGTATTCAGTCATATTTTTTGTTAGAGGGCTTAAGATGAAGCAATAAAGTTAGACACAATAAGTAAGAAAACGCAGTTTATATAAGATGTTATAGAAATCAATGATTTAATTCTTTAGATATAGAAATTATTTACACATTTTTAGCTAACTTAGCTGCTAAACCTATGTAATTATGTGGTGTAAGTTCCTTAAGTACATTTTTTTCTTCTTTTGGTAAAACTAAACTATCAATAAATAGATGTAAATCCTCTTTACTTATATTTTTACCCCTAGATAATTCTTTCATTAATTCATAACCATTATCTAATGAATGCTTTCTCATAACTGTTTGAACAGCTTCCGTTAAAACTTCAAAAGAATCATTTAAATCATTGTTTATATTAATTTTATTTATTGTTAATTTATCAATTCCTTTATTTAAAGATTTCAAGGCTATTAGTGTATATGAAAAAGCTGAACCGACATTCCTCATTATAGTTGAATCAGTTAGATCCCTTTGCCATCTAGAAATTGTTATAGTTGAAGAAATATGATTAAAAAGCGCGTTTGCTAGACCTAAGTTTCCTTCAGCATTTTCAAAATCTATAGGGTTGATTTTATGCGGCATAGTCGAGGAACCTATTTCTCCATCTTTAGGTTTTTGGGAGAAATAACCTAATGATATATATCCCCAAATGTCTCTGGATAAGTCTATTAGTACATTATTTGCCCTTAGATAACCATGCATTAACTTAGCAAGGGCATCTTTAGGTTCCACTTGAGTAGTGTAAGGGGACCAAGAAAGTCCTAATTTAGTCACAAAACGTTTAGAAACTAATTCCCAATTCACTTTAGGAAATGCTACTACATAAGCATTATAGTTACCCACAGCTCCATTTAATTTTCCTCTTATTGGTGATTTATGAATAACTTTAGTTATTCTTTCTAATCTAAAGAGAAAGTTTGCAAACTCTTTACCTACAGTAGTTGGTGATGCATTTTGACCATGAGTTCTTGATATCATTGGAATAGATGAAAATCTTCTAGAAAAAGATCTTAATTTTTTATTTATTTTTAAAATCTCCATTAGTAGTATTTTTTCTGATACCTCTTTAATCATTAATCCATAGGCTAAATTATTGATATCTTCAGAAGTACATCCAAAATGAACAAATTCCTTTAGCTTTTTTAGAGAATCTATTTGTTCTATCTTTTCTTTTACAAAATATTCAATAGCTTTTACATCATGATTGGTTGTATTTTCTATAACCTTAATTTTTTTAGCATCTTTGTAAGAAAAATCTTGATAGATTTTTACTAGTTTTTTTAAATTCTTCTTAGATATTTTGGGTATTTGAGAAATATTTTTTTGATTTGAGAGATGAATAAACCATTCGATCTCTACTTGGACTCTGTATTTCATAAGTCCAAATTCACTAACTAAATCTCTTAGTTCCTGTGTTTTTTGTTGATATCTTCCATCTATAGGAGATATATTTGTTAGCTTATCTGTTTTCATTTTTAAAAAGATTAATTATAACTGACAAACAGAAAAGCTTGTGTTGAAACTAATCTAGTAGCAGACTTATATTTATGAAAGTAAGTCAATCGCGTGTTTTAAGTTTTTTAATAAGTATCTTAATACTTTTTTCTCAAGAGACCTTTGCTTCTATAGTTATACATGCTGGCCAGCTAATTGACGGGACAGGTTCAAGACCTTCCTCTGAAATGAGTATTATAATTGATGAAGGAAAAATCACTTCTATAGAAGCAGGATTTATTACCCCTCAACCTGATGATGAATATATTGATCTAGGGGCTTATACAGTATTGCCTGGTCTTATGGACATGCATGTTCACTTAGCAAGCGAATATAGTGAAAAAAGCTATCTTGAACGTATCTCATTAAACGAATCAGATTATGCTATTAGAGGGGTGATTAATGCCAAGAAAACTTTACTATCTGGTTTCACTACAGTTAGAAATTTAGGAGATAGTAATTTAATTACTATAAGTTTAAGAAATGCTATTGAAGATGATCTAATTCAAGGCCCAAGAATTTTTAGTTCTGGTCAGACAATTGCTTCTTCTGGAGGTCATGGAGATGGAACTAATTCTCTAAGAAAAGACTTATCAAGTGATCCTGGACCTAACAAAGGAATAATTAATAATAAAGAAGATGCATATAAAGCTGTTAGATATAGATATAAAGAAGGTGCAGACTTGATAAAAATTACAGCTACTGGAGGAGTCTTAAGTAATGCAAAAGATGGACAGAATCCTCAACTAACTACTGAAGAAATATCTTCAGTTGTGAAAGCAGCGAGAGATTATGGATTTAAAGTTGCAGCACATGCTCATGGAGCTGAAGGTATCAAGAGAGCAGTTATAGCTGGCGTTGATTCAATTGAGCATGGAACTCTAATGGATAGTGAAGCAATTACTCTTATGAAAGAAAAAGGCACTTACTATGTTCCAACTATAATAGCTGGTTTATGGGTAGCAGAAAAATCAAAAATACCCGGTTTTTTTCCTGATAAAGTAAGACCAAAAGCAGCTGAAATTGGACCTAAAATAAAATCTACTTTTGCAAAAGCTTATCAAGCTGGTGTCAAAATTGCCTTTGGAACTGATTCTGGTGTTTCTAAACATGGTGATAATGCTACAGAATTTAGACATATGGTAGAAGCAGGTATGCCACCAATGAAAGCCATAGAAGCAGCTACAAATGAAGCCGCTAAATTATTAGGAATAAACGATAGTTTAGGTACCATTTCTAGAGGAAAGATTGCAGATATAATTGCTGTTGATGGTGATCCTCTAGAAGATATAACTGTCTTAGAAGAGGTTGATTTTGTTATGAAAGAAGGGCTTGTTTATAAGTCCCCTTAGTTAATCTCCGAAATTTCTCCACCACCTAGACAAGCATCATCTTTATATATAACAACGGATTGACCTGGAGTAACAGCTCTTTGAGGCAAAGAGAATTCTACTCTTAAAGAGTTTTGTTTTATTGTAATTTTGCATTCTTGATCTTTTTGTCTGTACCTAACTTTTGCAGTTCCTAAGAAATCTTTATCTTTTATTTGATTAATTAAAAAAAGGTTCTTAGTTTCAAGTACTGAAGAAAGTAATTTAGGGTGTTGATTGCCTTGTACAGCAATAATACTGTTATCAGAAGTTCGTTTTTTAGCAACATACCAAGGACTATCTAGAGTATTTTTGACCCCTCCTATTCCTAATCCTTGCCTTTGACCTAAAGTATAAAAAGCTAAGCCTTTATGTCTTCCTATTTTTATTCCTTTTTCGTCATAAATAATGCCTGGATTTTCTGGAATGTAGTTTCGTAAAAATTCAGGAAAAGGTCTTTCTCCAATAAAACAAATACCTGTGCTGTCTTTTTTCTTACTGGTTATTAAATTATGTCTTTGTGCTATTTCTCTTACTTTAGTTTTTTTTAGATCTCCTAAAGGAAAAAGAGTCTTTTCTAATACTTCATTCTTAATTGAGTGCAAGAAGTAGCTTTGATCTTTTGCATGGTC
This sequence comes from uncultured Gammaproteobacteria bacterium, assembly GCA_964571215.1. Taxonomy (GTDB): domain Bacteria; phylum Pseudomonadota; class Gammaproteobacteria; order Magnimaribacterales; family Magnimaribacteraceae; genus CAJWPI01. The sequence goes on along the minus strand of CAZMZZ010000040.1, from coordinate 6,058 downwards.
ATATCCTTTTAACAATTCAAAAGAATTATTCTCTTTTCTTTTTCTAGCATAGTGGCCTGTTGCTATAAAGTCATAGTTTGAGTTAAGAGCATACTCGTAAAAAACTTTAAACTTTATTTCTCTATTACAAAGAATATCAGGATTAGGAGTTTTTCCTTCTTTTAATTGATCTAGAAAATAAGAAAAAACCTTTTTTTTATATTGTTTTGAAAAATTAAGTTCTTTTACCTCTAAATCTAATTGATCAGCTACAAATACAGCATCAAGAAAATCTTCTTTAATACTGCAATATGGTGAGCCATTCTCTTCTTCCCAATTTCTCATGAAAAGAGCGTCCACTTCATAACCAGAATCTTTTAATAAAAGAGCAGCCACGGAGGAGTCTACTCCTCCTGAAAGACCTAATAAGACTCTACCTTTTGATACCACTTAAAATTAACCTTGTTGTTTATATACTATATAATCTGCATCCCTTTTTCGAAATAAGAAATTTAAAATAGATTAATATGGGATTTAAACACATTAAAGAACCTGCAGAAGGAAGTAGAATATCTTTTGATTCAAAAAACCAACTCTTAGTTCCTAATAACCCAATTATTCCTTTCATAGAGGGAGATGGAATAGGTTCTGACATAACACCAGTAATGATAAATGTAGTAAATGAAGCTGTTTTGAAATCTTATGGTGAGAAAAGAAGAATCGAGTGGATGGAGATTTACTGTGGTGAAAAAGCTTTAGATATTTATGGTAAGGATGAATGGCTTCCTCTAGAAACTCTAGAAGCGCTTGAAACCTTTTTAGTTGGAATTAAAGGTCCTCTCACTACTCCAGTAGGAGGAGGGATAAGGTCTTTAAATGTTGCTCTACGCCAAGATCTAGATCTATATGTTTGTCAACGACCTGTGAGATACTTTGAAGGGGTTCCTAGTCCTGTAAAAAACCCTGAAAAAACAGACATGGTAATTTTTAGAGAAAATTCTGAAGATATATATGCCGGTATTGAATGGGAAGCTGGCAGTAAAGATGCCGAGAAAGTCATTAAATTTCTTGTAGAAGAAATGGGTGTAAAAAAAATACGTTTTACAGAAGAATGTGGTATTGGAGTAAAGCCAGTTTCGGAAGAGGGTACAAAAAGATTAGTAGATACAGCGATCCAATATGCCATTAGAAATGATAAAGATTCCGTAACCTTTGTTCACAAGGGTAATATTATGAAGTTTACCGAAGGTTCTTTTAAAAATTGGGGTTATGAGCTTGCTGCAGAAAAGTATAAGGCAAAAGAAATAGATGGCGGACCTTGGTTAAGTTTTAAGAACCCTCATACCGATAAAGAGATAATAATAAAAGATGTTATAGCAGATGCTTTTTTACAACAAATTCTAACTAGACCAGATGAATATAGTGTTATAGCTACCTTAAATTTAAATGGTGACTACATTTCAGATGCTTTAGCTGCGGAAGTAGGGGGTATAGGAATAGCTCCGGGAGCTAACTTAGGAGATAGAGTAGCCCTATTTGAAGCTACACATGGCACTGCTCCAAAATATGCGGGACTTGATAAAGTAAACCCTGGTTCTTTAATATTATCTGGAGAAATGATGCTAAGACACTTAGGTTGGAAGGAAGCTGCAGATCTAATGATTTTATCTTTATCAAAAACCATTAAAAATAAAGATGTAACTTATGATTTTGAAAGACTCATGGATGGAGCAAATCTTTTAAGTTGTTCAGAGTTTGGTAAATCAATAATTAAAAATATGAAGTAATGTTTCTTCCTTTTTTACAATCTAGTTTGCCCTCTGAGAATAATGAAAATGAAGATCAAATTGCAACCTCTGTTGTTTTAGCTGAACCTAAAAGCAAATTAAAAAAACCAAATCTTTATAGAGTAATTATATTTAATGACGATTACACTCCAATGGAGTTCGTTGTTTATATACTGCAAAATTTATTTGGATTTGGAAAAGAAAAAGCTACTCAGATCATGCTAGCAGTTCATACCCAAGGTAAGGGTGTTTGCGGTATATTTACAAAAGAAGTAGCAGAAACAAGAAGCATGCAGATAAATAATCTTGCTCAAGAAAATGAACACCCTTTATTAAGCGAAATTGAACCAGTAGAAGAAGATTAATGTTAGACAAAGAATTGGAAAACAATCTTAATGAAATCTTTAAATTAGCTCAAAAAAAGAAGCATGAATTTGTAACAGTAGATCATCTTTTACTTTCTTTAATATCTAATAAAGATGCTAGGTCTATTTTAGAATCATGCGGGGTTGACTCTGAATTACTAAAGAAGGATTTAGAAGAATTTATCAGAAAAACCACTCCAATTATAGAATCAGAAACCCCTAAAGAAATTCAACCAACTTTAGGTTTTCAAAGAGTTATTCAAAGAGCAGTATTTCATGTTCAATCCTCTGGAATTAAAGAAGTTAAAGGTTCAAATGTTCTTGTAGCAATTTTTAGTGAAAAAGAAAGTCAGAGTGTATTTCTTCTTGAGCAATACGGTATGACTAGATTAGATGCTGTAACTTATCTAAGTCACGGTAGTCTAGAAGACGATATAGACAACTCTTCCAGTCCAAACCAAATAGATAAGGAAAAGAAAAAATCAAAATCGGCTCTAGAAGCATTTACTTTAAATCTTAATCAAGAAGCTTTAGAGGGACGGATTGATCCTCTAATAGGTAGAGTAAAAGAAATAGAAAGAGTTAGTCAAATTCTAGCAAGGAGAAATAAAAACAACCCTCTTTTAGTTGGAGAGTCTGGAGTAGGTAAAACAGCAATAGCTCAAGGAATAGCTAAACTGATAGTAGAGAATAAAGTTCCAGAACTAATTCAAGAAAGTACCATATATTCATTAGATATGGGTTCTTTATTAGCCGGTACAAAATATAGAGGAGACTTTGAAAAGAGGTTAAAAGCCGTATTAGAGGAATTAACAAAAGAAAAAAAATCTATTCTATTTGTAGATGAAATTCATACAATAATTGGGGCTGGAGCAACTTCAGGTGGAGTAATGGATGCCTCTAATCTTTTAAAACCTTCTTTAGCTGAAAATACTATAAGGTTTATAGGTTCTACAACTTTTAAGGAATATAGAGGTATATTTGAAAAAGACAGAGCTTTATCTAGAAGGTTCCAAAAGGTTGAGATAGAAGAGCCTAGCGTTGATGAAACTATAAGTATTCTAAAAGGGTTGAAAGCTAAATTTGAAGATCACCATTCTATTAGATATACCATTGGTGCTTTAAAAGCAGCAGCTATTCTTTCCAGTAAGCATATTAATGATAGATATTTACCAGATAAAGCTATAGATGTAATTGATGAAGCTGGAGCTAAGCAAAGACTTTTACCAGAGAATAGAAGGAAAAAAACAATATCTGAAATAGATATAGAAAAGATAGTTGCTTCGATTGCTAGAATTCCAGAAAAAACTGTTAATGTCTCTGATAAGACTTCTTTATCTAAATTAGAAGAGAATCTTAAAAGGGTTATATTTGGTCAAGATAATGCTATAGAAACTTTATCTTCTTCAATAAAAATGTCTAGGGCAGGTTTGGGAATAGACGAAAAACCTGTAGGTTCTTTTTTATTTTCTGGACCAACTGGAGTTGGAAAAACTGAGGTAAGTAAGCAATTAGCTTTAATACTTGGTATAGAATTTATTAGATTTGATATGTCTGAATATATGGAACGTCATACTGTTTCTAGACTCATAGGAGCTCCTCCTGGTTATATTGGCTATGATCAGGGTGGTTTATTAACAGAGGCTATAACAAAGAACCCTCATTCAGTAATTCTATTAGACGAAGTTGAAAAAGCTCATCCTGAAGTTTTTAATATTCTCTTGCAGGTAATGGACCATGGAACTCTAACAGATAACAATGGACGAAAAGCAGACTTTAGAAATAGTGTATTAATTATGACAACAAATGCAGGAGCTCAAGATATGTCTAGGGCATCAATGGGATTTAAATCTCAAGATCATTCCTCAGACGGAATTGAAAAAATTAAACAAATATTTTCTCCAGAATTTAGGAATCGTTTAGATGGGATCATTCAATTCAACTCATTACCTACCGAAGTAATTAAGACTGTGGTAGATAAATTTTTAGTAGAACTTCAGGCTCAACTTGATGACAAGAAAGTACTCATAGATGTTAGTGATAAAGCAAGAAATTGGTTAGTAGAGAACGGTTATGACAAAAATATGGGAGCCAGACCCATGGAGAGATTAATCCAAGAATCAATCAAAAAATTACTAGCAGAAGAGATTCTTTTTGGAAAGCTTGCAAGAGGAGGAGGGGAGGCTTTTATAGATATCAAAGGAAATAAAATCGCTATAAGTTATAAAGAGCATTCTCCAAGAGAGAAAGTATTAAATTAATGTTCTCTAAATATAATTCTTCCTTTTGATAAGTCGTATGGGGTTATCTCTACCTTAACTCTATCACCAGTTAGAATCCTTATATAGTTTTTTCTCATCCTTCCTGATATATGAGCAGTGATAACATGATCGTTTTGAAGTTTAACTCTAAAAGTGGTATTTGGGAGTGTTTCGATTACTTCTCCATCCATTTCTATTAGGTCCTGTTTAGCCATATAATGATTTTGCCTTAGACTAATAAAAATATCAAAGTCAGATTAAATATGCCCCAAAAAGAATTTAAGTTTTACAAGTTAATTTTATTTCTATCTTTAGTAATTGCTGTAATAGCGTTCGTTAGTTATTTTATAGATATATTGATAAATTATTAATTAATTAAGAAATAACACCTTCTTCAATTAAGCTGTCGATTTGATCTTTAGTATAGCCATTTAAAGACGCTAATATTTCTTTTGTATGTTGTCCTAATAGAGGAGGGGGTGTAAATGTTTCTTTTGAATCTTGACTTAATTTTACTGGATTTCCTGGCATATTAACGGCCCCTCCTTTTGGATGAAGAACTTCAACTATCATATTTCTATGAAGTACTTGTTCATCAGATAAAGCTTCACTAAATTTATTTACAGGTGCACAAGGCACTCTAGCTGCAGTTAATTTTTCTATCCAATAAGAAGTAGTATGATGAACTAATTTTTTATTTAGTAAATCTTCTATAAACAATTGGTTAGAGAGTCTACCTTTCTGCTCAGAGTATTGTGAATCTCGCAATTCCTTAATTTCTACTACTTCTAAAAGCGATTCCCAAAATTCATTAGTGATGACAGCAATCACAATAAACCCATCCTTTGTAGTAAAGGTATTATAGGGAACATGAACAAAATGAGCATTTCCAATTGGTTCGGGATTTTTACCAGAGAGTATTTGCATAGTGGCCATATAATTTAATAAAGATATTTGAACATCCAATAAAGAAATATCTACATGCTGGCCTAGACCTGTTTTATCACGTGCCAATAAGGAAGAAAGGATACCTATTACTCCGAAAAGTCCTCCAGCTAGATCTCCTATAGGAATTCCTGCTCTTACAGGTTGTGAAGAGTCCTTTCCAGTAATGGACATTCCGCCACCGTAAGCTTGAGCTATTTGATCATAGGATGGACGTTTAGAATGAGGTCCAGTTTCACCAAAACCCGTTATAGAACAAGTAACAAGTTTAGGGTTAATAGTTTTCAAAGAATTATAATCAATTTTAAGTTTTTCGATAACTCCAACACTAAAATTATTTAAAACTACGTCAACATTCTTTACAAGGTCATAGAAAACTTTTAGTCCTGATTTAGATTTTAGATCTATAGCTACACTTTTTTTATTTCTGTTAAGTGTAAGAAAGTAGGCACCCATATCTTTAAATTTAAACTCATCTTGATTAAGTAAGAGCGATCTAGTCATTTCCCCAGTGCCTAAAGGTTCTATTTTTATGGTTTGTGCCCCTAAATCTGCTAAAACCATACCAGCATAAGGTCCAGCAAGCATGTGGGTTAAGTCCAGAATCTTTATTCCTTGTAATGGTTTCATTCTTCTTCTAAATAAGTATTCATTTTAAGTTATTCTTTTATTTAACATAATATATATTATACGAAGTTATATAAACTAGATATAGTATGAT
>CAZMZZ010000039.1:0-14070 GCA_964571215.1 uncultured Gammaproteobacteria bacterium | reverse complement strand
TAGCTAGAGAATTCTTTAAGACTTCAGATAAACCTTTTTTATCTGTTTTTGCTGGGGATGATCCAGTTACTAATGGGATAGAAAGTGATATTTTGGAGATGGCACCTAACGCTAAGAGCGCACCACATATTGGAGGAGGTCATTTTTATCAATGGACCAGGCCTAAAGAGTTGTCAGAGTTGTTAATTGATTTTATTAAAGAAGATTAATTAAGAACTGCTTCTACATATTCAAGAAACTAATCATATTTTTATACTTCCTTTTTTTCTTGCTTCTTTAATATTTCAAATTCGTGATCAATAGATAATTCAATTAACTTCCTCCAAAGAGCTTCAGCAATTTTTTCTGACAAACCTTTTTCTTTGGCAAGTGTTTTTACCCTTGCTACAACTTCTTCTATTCTTTTTTTATCTACTACAAGATCTTTATTGTTTTTAACTAATGCTACTTTCTCTACACATCTCTGTCTTTGCGCAATTAGCACCAATATCTCTTTATCTAATTTATCGATTTCTTCTCTTAATTTCTCTAATTTCATTTTATTTTCTTGCATTTCTTAGTTTTATTATATCCTCTATGCCTCCAGCGTTGATTACATTAGTATACCCCTCTTCCTTCAAGACAATTAAAGCCTTACCAGCTCTCTTACCACTTCTGCAATAAAGTATTATCTTCTGATCCTTAGCTATAGCCAAATCGAGTATATTCTTATTATATATCTACTATTTCTTATCACTATCTTCTAAAAGACACTTGCATATTAAGAGTTTTGTTCTTAGTTTGTAATCTATTAAAAAGTAAAATTTTAAAAATTAATTAAATTGAAACTAAAACGCTCTACCCTATTCTTCTACAGCTTAACTGATTTACCAATCAAAATAGCTTTATTTGGAATTTTAGTTTTTATCCCTAAGTTCTATTCGGTAGATATGGGGGTGTCTTTAGTTGTTGCAGCTAACATTATCTTAGCTGTAAGAATATTTGATGTGATAACTGACCCCCTGTTTGGATTTATCAATGATAGAACGACTACAAGATGGGGTAAAAGACGTCCATGGTTAGCTATATCTACTCCGCTAATGATGTTAAGCATTTATATGCTTTTCATACCTCCTGAAGGTTCTGGAGCTGCCCACCTATTTATCTGGATGATGCTCTTGTCTATTGCTACTACTATGATAATGATTCCCTACTATGCCTGGGGAGCTGAACTATCACCAGACTACAACGAGAGATCTCGGGTTACAGGGTGGAGAGCCATGTTTGGAGTTGTTGGTAGCTTGAGTGCACAATTAATACCTTCAGCGGCATTACTGTTTTTTGGATTAGGAGGAAGTGCTAATGTTCTTACCATTGTAGGAATATCTATGGTCATCTTAATGCCAATTTGTGTGGCTTTTACTATTAGTAAAGTTCCGGAAACTAAGGAACACGTTAAATCTACAATTTCTCCGATACAAGGTTTCAAGCTCATGCTAGATAATGCCCCTTTCAAGAGGTTAATTCTTGCTTTTATGCTTGGAGGTATTGCTATTTCTATAACCACTCCCCTTTATTTATTTTTTGTTACCTATGTATTAAATGCCGAAGATCTAGCAATCTACATGTTAACCTTCTTTTATATAAGTTCCTTTGCTGCAGTACCTTTTTGGGTTTGGTTATCTAAGATAATAGGTAAACATAAAGCATATATAGCTAGTTTCACCCTTATAGCTCTTTCACACCCTTTGTATCTTCTCTTAGGAGAAGGGGATTTTTGGTGGATGCTACCTATTACCGTGTTGACTGGTTTTGCGGCAGGAGGCTTTCAAGCTCTACCTAACTCTATGAAAGCTGATGTCATAGATATAGATACGCTAAAAAGTGGAGAAAACAGATCAGCTTTATTCTTTTCCACTTGGTCTTTCACACAAAAAATGGCAGCTTCCTTAGGGTCTTGGCTAGCCCTAACAGTCTTGGCTTGGGTTGGTTTCAATACAAGCCCTGAAGCTTCTAATAATTCTGATCAATTATTTGGTCTTAGATTATTATTTTCAAGCATGTCTTCAATATTCTATTTCATTGCTATTGCAATAATTTGGAAATATCCGATAACTGAAGACGTTCACTCAGAAATTAGAAAAAGCTTAGAAAAACAGAAATAAGAAAGTTCTAATTTGCCAAAGATATTTTCTATTCGTTAATAGATTATTTCTTAGCATTAAAGGCTTATTTTGTTTATATCTTACTAGCCAGATTGCTAGGTATGTACTACTATACTCTTGAATTGCAAGGGGTGGCAAAAGCCTGAGACCTAGAGAGGAACCCTTTGAACCTGAACCATATAATAATGGCGGAGGAATAGCATAATGACAAAAAATTTCTTTCTCTTCTTTGTTTTAATTACCTCTTCTCTGGTGCAAACAGAAATTGTTGATGAGATAGTTGTAAAAGGTACCTGGCGTGAAGCTGATTCAAGTGAATCTACAGGAAGTATAGTGATTTTGGATGAAAATACACTAGAAGAACAACCCCTAAAACATTTTGAACAACTGTCTTTTCTTATACCAAACCTCAACTTTGCAGCTAGTGATTCTAGACCAAGATACTTTCAAATCAGAGGTATAGGAGAAAGATCAGGATACGAAGGAACTCCTAATTCTTCGGTAGGATTCATGATAGATGACATAGATTTTTCTGGACAAGGTGGTATAGGAACTACATTTGATATGGAACAAATTGAGGTTCATCGAGGCCCTCAAGGCTCAAGAATGGGGGCAAATGCCCTTGCCGGTCTTATTTATTTAAAATCTAAAGATCCATCAAATTATTTTGAGGGCCATAGCCAGATGACGGTGGGATCAGATGGTATTAAAAGTATAGCTGTAGCTTTTGGAGGACCGGCTAATAAGAATGAAACAATAAAATATAGATTAACGTTAGTTGAAGATAGGATGGATGGCTTTAGAAAAAATATCTATTTAGATAAATCTGATACCTCTAGAAAGCATGAGTCCACAATCAGGTTTAAAGTAAATTGGGACTTGACTGATAAAACTGAAATTGATTTCTTGTTAATGAACGTTAATTTAGACGACCCTTCCGATGTTTGGAATTTAGATGGAAGCCTCAACACGCTTTCTGATCAACCGGGAATGGATTCTCAAGACACTCATGCATTGGGATTAAAAATATTTCATAGTTTCAACAAATTTAACTTTCAAAGTCTAACTAGTACCACCCATTCAGATATTGTGTTTAGTTATGATGCAGATTGGGGCAACCCAATATCTAACTTCCCTTATGTTTATGACTTTTTTTCTGAAACATTAAGAACACGTAGGTCTTTCAATCAAGAATTAAGATTATTATCTTTTCCTGCAAATTTCGTAGCTGGCAATAGAAGTGAATGGATAGCGGGAATCTATTATTTGGGTTTAGACGAAAAGAATGAAAAACAAGATGATGGAGTTTATCAAGACCCTTTTAGTGGTTATGACCCCTACGTAGTTAATACATTCTCTACAAGCTATTATGATTCTGAGAATGTTGCTCTTTTTGGACATTTTGAATACTTAACATCGGAAAGCAGTAAGCTTGCTTTTGGGCTACGATGGGAAGATTGGAAGTCTAATTATTCTAATTCCTATGGAGAATCATTTTCCCCCTCAGACCAAATGATAGGAGGGAAAATTTCTTTTCTCAATGAGATTAATGGAACTACTAATATTTTTACAAGTATTAGTAGAGGATATAAGCCTGGTGGCTTTAATTTAGGGGTTAGTTCCCAACCTGGTTCTTCTCAAGACAGTCTAATTTATGACCCTGAATATCTTATGAATTATGAAATCGGTTTGAGTCTAAGACTTCCCAAAGCTAATTTAAATTTAGATATAGTTACTTTTTATTCAGATAGAAAGAATCAACAGGTCTTAATCTCTAAACAAGTAGACCCGAATGACCCTAATACATTTATATTTCTAACTCAAAATGCTGCAGAAGGAGAGAATTACGGCTTAGAGGTGAATATGCATGGATTAATAAGTGATAACCTTAACTTCTTCTCATCACTAGGAATGTTGAGAACAAAAATAAATAAATATGCCTCGAGAACTGAACTTGAAGGAAGAGATCAAGCTCACGCACCAGAATACAGTTACGCTTTAGGATTGAATTGGGAATTAAATCAAAATACCTATTTAACAATAGAAACTAATGGAAAAGCCGGGTTTTATTATTCAGATTCTCACGACAATAAATCAAAGTCGTATGTCTTAACTAATTTAGTTCTGGGGTATAAAAAAGAAAAAGTGACCTATGAACTATGGGCTAAAAATATTTCTGATAAATATTATTCTGTCCGAGGGTTCTATTTTGGGAACGAACCTCCCAATTTTCCTCCTACACTTTATGAAAGACAGGGTGATCCCAGGCATCTCGGTTTGATAGTTAAATATGATTTTTGACATTACTTTAAAAGACTTTCTTGAATTTCTGGCGGTTGTCTTTGCAGTTCTCTACTTAGTTTTAGCAGTAAAGCAAAACATAAAATGTTGGATAGCTTGGATAATAAGTTCCTGTTTATATCTGTTAGTAATGTACGAGGCTAGTTTATATATGGAAGCCTGTCTTCAAGTATTTTACGTAGTCATGGGATTCTACGGTTGGATTCAGTGGAATAAATCTCAAACTAAAGAAAAATTAATAGTTAAAACCTGGAATCTCTATAATCATTCTGCAGCTATTTTCTTAATCTTTTTACTCTCTTTTGGTTCTGGATTGCTTTTAAAACAATATACTTCAGCTGCCCTTCCCTTCTTAGATGCTTTAACTTCATGGGGTGCAATAGTAACTACCTACATGGTAGCCAAGAAGTTGCTAGAGAACTGGATTTATTGGTTTGTAATTGACTCTATTTCTGTTTACCTTTTTTTATCTAGAGAGCTTTATTTAACTACTTTTTTATTCTTAATATACTTGTTCATAATAGTATTTGGCTATAGATCTTGGAACGAAATAAGAAAAACTCAACATGCTTAAAGTTACAGAAAGGATCAAAGAGATTTCTCAAGAAATTAATTTGAGAAACCTTATTAAAGATGGACCTGTATCAACTATTTATTCTTGTTCTTTTAAGGGGTACAAATCAATAATTCGTTTTGATAAACCCATAACAAAAACCCTTCAATTAAATCGTTCAGTAGAAAAGGAAGTTTTAAATACGTTATATAAAATTAATATTGCCCCTGAAGTTTTATTTTCTGATCAGAAGATGGGTATCACCATTTGGAGATACGTAGAAGCTGATCTGATAAAAGAAAGTTCTTTTTCTAACAAATCATTGCTTAAAGAAATCGCACAAACTCTTAAAGTGATTCACACAACTCCCCCTCCAAAAGGAATATTAACTTTTAATTCATTTATTGATTGTTATGAAAAACTATTAAGCGGATCTAAACATAGAAGAATTATCCAAGATGGGATTGAGATATATAAGAAAATTCAATTAGACAACAAACCTTTGGTCTTATCTCATAATGATCTTAATCCTAGCAATTTACTTTGGTCTAAAAAAATAACAATACTAGACTGGGAATATGTGAGTTTAAATCATTCTTATTTTGATCTAGCTTGTGTAGTTAGCTATCTAAGATTAAACGAAGAGAATACAAACTTTTTTTTAAGGAATTATGAAATAAACATATCTTCGTTAGATCTAGATAAAATAAATCTTTGCAAAGAATTTAATCTATACTTAACTTTATTCTGGCTTCTAATATTGAGAAGATATTCTAAGACCACAAAACTACAAGAAGATTCCATCTCAACACTAGAAAAATCTCTTTCTCGAATATAAGAGAAGATCTTGTTTTTAAAATATCAACTAATTAACAAAAATTTATAGTTTTAACATCAATTGTCACAATATATTCACATAACTTATGATTAAACATAAATAAAATTGATATAATATTATTCATCAAATTAATAAACTTAATAAGCCATGACAGAAAGATCTCTAAAAGATAAGCGTAAATCAAGAATTGGACCTAAGGATTTTAAAAGAAATTCTAGAGCCAAAAGACAAGGAGATAGAGCAGTTGGGTTTATAGCTATTACTATGATAGCTTCTTTCACATTTATGGTTACCTATTTATAAGATTGGATCCTTTTCTGTATTTCAGGTCTATTTTCTTACTGATTAGAGCTATATATTAATTCCATACCAAACACATCAATATTTCCACAAGATTCTATGTGCTGAGCATATTTCTCTGGAAAACCATTGTCTTGGGATAGTTTGCGCATTGATCTGTACTGCTTAACATTTTCTGCTCGAGTTTCACGATTATACCAATGGACCATTCTTACCATATCAAAAGGCAAATTGTCTTCAAAACCCCTATAAGGTCTTAAATAATGAACTCCATAGCCCTTATATCCAAACTCCTCTATTAAAGATTCATGTTCAGCTGATATTGTTAACAACTCCTCAAAAGATGCATCGTTTGTAAATTTACAGTTAGCGAATTCTACAAATTGAATTCTGTCATATTCTTCTCTTGGAATCCTCAAGTGTCTAGCTCCTGTATTAAAGACAGCATAACTTCCTTTACAAGTACTAGGATTCATTGAAGGTTTCTTATAATCATTTAAATACGAACCGTATTCTTTATACATTTCTTCACCATCTGGCCAATTTCCCCAAAGGACAAAGTCATAGTCTTTTTCCCCAGCTAGAACAGGGGTTAATATAAACCTTGAATACTTTAGATTATTTTCAAGAAGAAACTTGTGATAACGTTTTTCATATTTAATAACATCCTCATACCCTTTACCCTCGTTATATTTACATAAACTAAACTCGGTCCTTATAGTGTACTGCTCAGAGGCTGCCGCAAGATTGAAACCTATGGCACAAAGTGCTAATAATAATATATATCTCATTTTTAATACCTCTAATAATATTCTATCCTAAAAACCAGCATTAAAACTTTTATTTTTTTTAACTATTTCCTCTTTTACAGGACGGAGGTTGATCGGTAGGATGTCCTATGATTAGTTTGATCCCTCCATCATTATTAGACAGGTAAATAAACTAAAAAGTAAGAATGATTAAAAAGTCTAATAGTTTGAGTCTCAAGGTGAAGATCGGTTATGGAATCGGAGATATAGCAATATGTCTTTATTGGAGCGGAGTAGGTCTTTATCTTCTCTATTTCTACACAGATGTAGTAGGCATCTCTCCTCAGTTAGCTGGTTTAATCTACTTCATAGGAATGATTTGGGACGCTTTTACAGATCCTTACATGGGATTTATTGCTGAAAGAACTCAAACTAGATGGGGAGTCTATAGACCTTATCTCTTGTTCGGCAATATCCCTTTGGCTCTATCTTTCATCCTACTCCTTTGGGTTCCTCCTTTTGAAGGGATTTTCTTATTTGTATTTCTTCTTTTTACTAATTTATTACACAGAACTTGTTTCACTATTGTGAGTGTTCCTTTCTCTTCTCTCACTCCAAGAATTACTGAAGACAGTGAACAAAGAACTAACCTTACAGGTTTTCGGATGATGGGAGCTCAGACTGGGACTAACTTAATGGCTGCGTTTGCTTTCCCAATTATATTTTGGTCTGGAATGGGAAATGAAGCTAAAGGGTTTATATTTATGGCAATGATTGTAGGAATAACAGCAATTTTGATCCACTCCATTACTTTTTATATGGTAAAAGAACCTCAGCAGGATCAAGGAGTAGAAAGGATTGGGGGAAGCTTTATAGAAATTGCCAAATCTATAGGAGCAAATAAACCATTTTGGTTAGTTTTTTCTGCTACTTTACTCGTGGGCGTTACAACAATCTTTTTTGGCAATAATTTAGTTTACTACTCTAAATACGCGCTAGGGCTACATGAGTTTCAAGGCTTAATCTTATTTACTAACGGAATAGTTGCTTTTGCTAGTATTCCTGTCTGGTGGTATATCTCCAATAAAATTGGAAAACGATCTACATGGTTAATATCTATGAGCATAACTTTTGTAGCATTTATCTGTTTTTTTCTTTATCCAATATCAACTCTTTTTGAGTTATTAGTTTTGGTAGCATTCATTGGCCTCGGGGCAGGTGCAGGAGGAATACTTTTTTGGTCAATGTTGCCAGATACTATTGAGTATGGGGAAGCGCATACAAAGGTCAGAAGCGAGTCTTCCCTTTATGGTTTCATGACCTTTGCTCAAAAGGGGTCTATAGCTTTAGCAATTTTAATTCTTGGTTTTGCTCTTAATGCCATAGGTTTTGAGGCTAATAAAGACCTAACCGAAGAGACTATTTCTTCTATGAAAATGATGATGAGCCTTATTCCAGCATTTGGTGTGGCTTTGAGTATATTAGTCATTTATTTTTATCCAATAGATTCTGAAACACACAAAAAATTATTACAGCAGATTAAAAACAAACATCGTGATAAAGGAGTAACTTGACATAACTAGTAGGTTCATTTACTCATGCTTGCCCTTATTCCAACCATTCTTAGATAAATATTTTTCTGCTGACTGTACAGCTCCATCTTCTATATTTGTTCCCATGCTATCGTTCCATCTGTTTAAAAAACCAAATAAAGATATTACTCCTAAAATCTCAACTATTTCGCCATCATCCCAATGAACTCTTAGTCTGTCTTCAAGTTTCTTATCAACAACATTAGGAATTTGAGAAGCGGCTAATGCAAAATCCAATGCCGCCCTCTCAGCATCATTAAAAGCTTCGTGAGTTCTATATTCCCAGATATGTTCTAGCTGCTCTGATTCTGCTCCATATCTCTCTGCAGCTCTAATTGCATGCGCCTGACAATATCGACAACCTGCGGCATTGCTGCTTACCCAAGCAATCATCCTCTTTAAAGATGAAGTGACTTTCCCGTTATTATCCATAACTGCCTTATTTAAATTGATAAATGCTGATGCTATGTCAGGTCTAATTTGCATCGTTAAAACAGAATTTGGACAAAAACCCAAGGTTTCGTTAAAGAACTTAGCTAAATCTTTTATTTCTAAATTAGTATCTGAGCTAAGAGGTTTTACTAACGGCATTTTTTAATCAGGCATCAACGATGAATAAATCAAATTAGAAATACTTATTCTAACTACTTCTTGGAGAATATTTATAACTGTGTGTCACAAAATAATAACTCATTTTTTTTAATTATTAATCTCAGTTATCTAGAAGCTACCCTTCCGGTTGTTTAGCCAATACCACTTTACGATTAACAACCATTATGCACCTCCAGAAATACGTATGACCTGACCTGTCACCCACTCCGATGCAGGAGAAAGCAAATAGAGTGCTGCGGCACCTAGATCACGTGGAGTACCAATACGACCAGCTGGCAATTTTAAAGATTTCTCTATAGAAGGCAGATCTTCATGGGTAATTTTTAGTGCTGTCATCATGATTTCAGTTGGTACAAAGCCTGGCATGATGGCATTTACTCTAATTCTGGGACCCAATTCCTCAGCGAAACATTTAGTTATCATATTGACACCTGCTTTTGCAGAAGAATAGTGTCCACTGCCTTGAATAACGTCCTCAGCAGCAATAGAAGATATATTTAGAACTCTTCCTTTTTTACCCATATGTCTTGAGGCAACACTAGTACAAACCCAAATAGCTGTTAAATTAAGAGCTATTGTGTTGTCCCACTCTTCTCTTTCTAGTTCCACAAGAGGAGCTTGTATAGGTGAGCCACCGGCATTGTTGACCCACATATCTAATCTGCCAAACTCTTTAACAGCTTGCTCCGCTAGTTGGTTCACCGCCACCTCATTAGTGACATCTGTAGTGACTGCAATGGCCTTGCCATTCGCAGCAATAATCTCGCTTGCTACCCTCTCAATTTCTTCAGTTCTACGAGCAGCACAGACAACAGAGGCCCCATGCTCTGCTAGTACTTTAGCGATACCCTCTCCAATTCCTCTCCCTGAACCAGTTACAACAGCAACCTCCCCAGATAAATCAAAAAGTTGAGCTGACATATTTTCTCCTCCTAAAATTGACTTTAAAACGCTTAAGCTTGACGGTAATTTAAATTTAAATCAATAGCTCTATCCATCTTATTGCAGATACTATTACAAATAGGATAAAAAATCTCTTATAAGTTGTTGCAACAATAAAGTAGGTTTGTTTACTCAGGCATCAACGAAGAGTAACTCAAAGTTCTTAACTCTCTGCGTATTTGATAGGTCGCTGATGGTATTAATTGTGTTAGAAAAATCACTACCATCTTTTCTTTTGGATTGACCCAAAAAACTGTGCTAGCCATTCCTCCCCATCCAAATTCTCCTGGATCGCTCAATACTTGAGCTTTGACAGGATCCAACATAACTGAGAAACCAAGTCCGAATCCTATGCCTTTGTATGGTGTTTCGCTAAAAGCAGATTGACTCATTTCTGTTAAATCTTGTCCATCTGGAAGATGGTTAGAGGTCATCAATTGTAAAGACTTTCTTCCTATTATTCTTGTGCCATTAAACTCTCCCTGATTAAGAAGCATAGAAGCAAAGTTATAGTAATCTGATATTGTAGATACTAGACCCCCTCCTCCAGATAGAAACCTACTCTCTTTTGTAGTCCAACTATCCTTTGGTGAATCAACTAACTTTGGTTTCTCTTTAATTTGATGTTCATAACAAGAAGTTAAACGATCTAGCTTTTCCTTGGGACAGGTAAAACCAGTGTCTACCATATCTAAAGGATCAAAAATATTCTTTTGAAAATATTCATCTAGTTTCATGCCAGAAAAAATTTCTACTAAATGACCAAGCACATCGGTTGAAACAGAATAATTCCATTGTTCGCCTGGCGAAAACTCTAAGGGTAGAGTAGATATCATTTCCACCATTTCCTCTAAACCATCTCTAGTTGCTCTATGGCCTAAGGCTCCATCTTCACCAAACCTTCCGTGAGTACCAACCCCTAATTCTCTATAGGCTGCATCTACATTAGTTCTATACATAAAATGATAAGTCAAACCAGACATATGTGAGAAAAGGTCTCTAATTGTCATGTGTCTTTTTGTTCTAGAGGTCAAAAAATTTGGATAAACTCCTGATTCATAAACCCGTAAGTTTTTCCATGAAGGAATATACCAATGTACTGGGTCATCAAGCCTAAATAGACTCTTTTCATAAAGCTGCATCAAAGCAATACTGGTAATAGGCTTTGTCATTGAAAATATTCTAAAAATAGCATTCTCTTCCATTGGTCTCTTTTTTTCTCTATCCATCATCCCTAATGATTCGAGATAAGCTATTTCTCCATTTCTGGATACTAAGGTAATAGTTCCTATTAATTTTCCTGGATTTATATAAGTCTCTTCTAAGTAACCACCTATATTCTTAAGTACGTTACTGTCAAGACCTACAGACTCAGGAGTGGCTATCTTTTGTACATTTTCAGTTTCAAGATTCTTCATATAAATATACTATAAAGCTTTCTATAGAGTAGTTGTCAAGAAGATGAGATTTTCTAACTGAATTAAAAAGAGCTATCATTCTTACTAAAGGAGAAAAAAATGCACGATATAGTCATCAGAAATGGAACCGTTGTCGACGGATCAGGAAATAAGTCATTCAAAGCTGATATAGCGATTGATAAAGATCGAATAACTAAAATAGGTGAAATCAATAATCAAGGCAGAAGAGAAATTGATGCGAAAGAAAATCTTGTTACTCCTGGTTGGGTTGATATTCATACACATTACGATGGTCAAGTCTGTTGGGATCCTTATTTAACACCTTCTAGTTGGCATGGTGTAACCACTATTGTTATGGGAAATTGTGGTGTTGGGTTTGCTCCAGTAAGACCTGGATCTGAGAATTATCTAATTGAACTGATGGAGGGAGTTGAAGATATTCCTGGAACCGCTTTACATGAAGGTATTGACTGGGATTGGGAGTCCTTCCCTGAATTCTTAGACGCTATAGAAAAAAAAGAATTTGTTATAGATGTTGGGGCTATGATTGGTCACGGACCTATAAGATCTTATGTCATGGGATATGATCGTTGCCAAGGTAAAGACGATGCTTCAAAAGAAGAGATAGCAGCGATGGCTAAATTAACTAAAGAAGCTATTCAAGCGGGTGCTTTAGGATTTAGCTCCTCAAGAACTTATTTACATACTGATGTCCATGGAAAATATGTCCCTGGTACTGAAGCAGGGCAATCAGAAATGAGAGCTATTTCACAAGCAATTGGAGAAGCTGGAGAAGGAACTCTTGAATTAGTCTCTGATTGGATGGATCAAGATATAGAGTTGGATTGGGTAAAGGAGTTTGTAGAAACAACTGGTAGGACTTTGACTTACGCACAAACGAGCGGAGATCCTTTTAAAACATGGAAGTATTGCGAAGATAACTTCAATAAAGGGGTTAATATTCGTCCCCAGTTTGCAGGTAGGCCCACTGGTATGTTGTTCAGTCTAGAGTCTTCCATTCACCCTTTTATAACACATCCAAGTTTCAGAGAAATAATAGAACTTCCTTTAGAAAGAAAAGTTAAAGCAATGAAAGACCCCGAATTCAAGAAGCGCATTTTGAGTGAGGAGTATGGTTTTGGTGAAGGAGGTAATTACGAATTAGCTAATAGGTTAATTTCTTCATTTGAAACTCAATTTCCTATGGATGAGGTACCTAATTATGAACCTAAAATTGAAGAAAGCATCGCTGGTATAGCTAAAACTAAAGGAGTAACTGCTCTAGAAGTCGCTTATGATGAAATGCTCAAGAATGAAGGGAAAAACTTTATTTATGCATGTTTTGCACCCTACCCTAACCATACACTAGATTTTTATAAGATGATTATAGAATTCAATAGTTCAGTGGCAGGTCTAAGTGATGGTGGTGCTCATTGTGGACTAATCTGTGATGCCAGTATGCCTACATGGAATGTTGCTCATTGGAGTCGAGATAGAAACCGTGGAGAAAAATTACCTATAGAATATATTATCAACAAGCAAACTAGAGAAACAGCCAGAACATTCGGACTTTTCGATAGAGGGGAATTAAAAGAAGGATATTTAGCAGATATCAACATAATTGATTTTGATGATCTTAAAGTATATAAGCCTGAAATGGTTCATGATTTACCTATGGGAGGTAGAAGAATCATTCAAAAATGTTCAGGCTACATTGCCACAATTAAAAGTGGTGTTGTAACTTATGAAAATGATAAAGCAACAGGTCAACTCCCAGGTAAGGTAATTAGAGGGGAGCGAAGACTAGCATAGGTGGAGTTCTCAACACCTGATCTAGCAGATGCTTTTCCAGAAGTAAAAGCTTTACAGCCTATTTTGAAAAATTTTGGGGGGAAGACTTCCTTCCATGGGCCTATTCAAACTCTTAAGTGTCCTGATGATAACTCCTTAGTTAAGCAGCAATTTAACTCTGAAGGGAATGGAAGAGTTTTGGTAGTGGATGCTGGAGGAATCTCTACAGTAGCTTTACTTGGTGACCTTATAGCTAATTCAGGAATAGAGAATAATTGGGTTGGTATTATTATCAATGGGTATATTAGAGACATAGAAATTATAAAAACCCTAAGTATAGGAGTTCAAGCCCTAGGAACTTTTCCTGTCAAAAGTGAAAAAAGAGGTCTAGGCGAGTTAGGAATTGAAATTAGTTTTGGGGGATTAACTTTTAAGCCTGGTCAACATGTATATGCTGACAATGATGGCTTGCTTTTAAGTGAAAGGGATCTAAATAGCCCTTAAGGCCTCAGTTATATCTTGTGTAGCAGCTCTTCTTGCTGGTAATACACCACCAAGAAAGCCTACAATTAAAGCTAACATTAAGCCTTGCCCTACGATATCTCCAGTTACTGCAAAGTCAAAAGCTGTCTGGGTGAAAGAACCTGACGCTAAAGTAGAAACCGTATAGCCATTGAATATTAAGTACGAAAGCCCTGCGCCTAATAATCCCCCTGTTAAAGCCAATAACATTGATTCAATCATTAGAGCAAATAAAACTGCCCCACCTTGGAAGCCAACAGCTCTTAAAG
The DNA here is from genome assembly GCA_964571215.1 of uncultured Gammaproteobacteria bacterium. GTDB lineage: Bacteria > Pseudomonadota > Gammaproteobacteria > Magnimaribacterales > Magnimaribacteraceae > CAJWPI01. The sequence goes on along the minus strand of CAZMZZ010000039.1, from coordinate 39 downwards.
TTCCAATCTCTACCAATCTTGTAGAAACAGCGCTATACA
>CAZMZZ010000038.1:0-14925 GCA_964571215.1 uncultured Gammaproteobacteria bacterium | reverse complement strand
TGGTGGGCGACACAGGACTTGAACCTGTAACTTCCACCTTGTAAGGGTGGCACTCTACCAGTTGAGTTAGTCGCCCTTCTAAAAGGCTTAATTATATTACATTAACATCTTACCTTTCCTTAGAAACACTAAAATGTAGCGAAAAATAAAATCGCAATAAAAACAACCCCTACTATACCGCTCAGTTTATCTTTTAAAGCAAAGATAATAGGGTCATCATCAACCTCTCCTCTATGCGCCTTTAACCAAACCCATCCTATCCAAAGCAGCATCAGAGGAATAATAAAAAGGAGAACTTCAGGAGAATTGTACAGCTCTATCACTGTTGCGCTATTGAGATATAAGGCTAAAACTAGAACTGAAATATACCCGCTAGTTATGCCTAAATTTCTGATTAATGATCCATCTCCTTTGAAGTAACCTCTTCCAAACTGGTTGTCGTTATCAAGTAATTCTTTTAATTCTGAATAGCGCTTTACAAAAGCTAAAGACAAAAAGAAGAATATAGAAAATGATAATAACCAGAAAGAAGGAACTACACTGATAGCCGCTGCACCTGCAACAATTCTAAGGGTATATAGTATGGCCAAAGTAAAACAGTCCACCAAAACAAGACTTCTAAGTTTAAAGTTATAAGCTAAAGTAAGAAGGAGATAAAGAGCAACAAAACTTAGAAAATGATCATTAACATAAGTTCCAAAAAGAAAGCCCCCAATAATCAATAAGGGTATAAATATATAGCCTGTAGATCTTGCAATTAATCCAGAAGCAAATGGCCTAAGTTTTTTGCGGGGGTGTTTCTTATCAAATTCTATATCCTTCAGATCATTAAACATGTACATAGAAGAAGAAAAGAAACTGAAAGAAAAAAAAGCTAGAACAGCTAATTTCCATAAACCAACTTCATCTAGCTGATGACTAGCAAAAAGAGGAACGAACAAGAGAAAATTCTTTAACCATTGATGTAAACGAATCAATCTAAAGAAAGTTAAAATCTTTTGCATTATCTTATACTAAACCTTTAAAAGATTTATAACACAGGAAAAGTTAAATTTAGTAAAAAAAATAAGAATCAGGTAATGTTGCTTATAAAAATTTCCAATTGACTAGTTTTTGAAGATAAATGAAAAGTACCAGACAAAAAGCCTTCGATTCAATTTTTTATGGCCTCTTCTCTTTATTATTATTAGTAGTAACTTGCTATATAGGTTCAGCTATGAGCTTATCTCTCTGGGGCGATGAACTTTATCGCCTACATCAAATGTCCATAAATTTCTGGGATTTGATAAAGCCTCATTCTTTTAATGATCCTAACTACCCCACACAAATAATTTTATTTAAGTTAGCTTCCTTACTTTTTCAAACCAATGATCCTAATATTCTTGTCCTTATAAATTTATTCAATTTAGGCTTAATGGTATTTAGCATCTATCTGATAAAAGAAAAGCTTAATACTGATAGTCTTATCATCCTGATCTCATTAATTGTTGCAAGTGAATTCTTTATTCGAATATTTCTTGAGATAAATACTTATGGATTTATTTTAGGGTTTTCTACTTTATTCTCTTGTTTGTTGTTTAAAACTTATTTTACTAGAGATGGTTTTTTATCTTGGAAAAATAGAAATGAACAAAATTGTCCTATTAGCCTTTTGATATCGGGATGTTTGTTGGCAACTATCCACCCTATAAGTGGTTTATTTGTCAGTTCAGTTTTTTTTATTTTGTTCTTAAAAGCATTCTCAAGGACAAAACTAAAAGTATTTTCATTTATAAAACTTAACTTTTCATTAATTACAGGTTTCTTTTTTCCCATACTTTTTTTATATCTTTATGGAAGTGCTCAAGTAGAAAGTCATCACCTGCAGTTAAGTATTAATCATATTATTAATACAGGTGCTTTCATAATTCCCATACTGTTACTTGGAATATGTTTCTTGTTCTTAGGATTTAGAAAAAATCCCAAAGAAATCTTAGAAAAGATTATAGTTTCGTTTTTACCAATCCTTTTGCCACTGATAATTTTATTTGCTTACTCTTACTTGGTGATTCCAACTTACCAAGCTAGATACTTTATGACATTTTTACCTCTAACAAGCCTTATTACTATAGGGTTATTTAATGAAATAGGTGTAAAAAAAATTAGACTCCCTTTTATATTAGCTTGTCTAATTACAGTATTATTTCTTTATGGGCCTAGAAGTCAGATCCCTTATACAAACTATCAATATCTTATTGAGACATCTCATAGTGAAAATTGTAAAGATGTCCCTTTATTTTTTAATAAAGCTGAAATAATTAACACACCTTTATTTGCATATCAGAATATGCTTCCTAAGACCTATCTTTACGCAAGTAATCTTTATTCTAAGAACTTTCAAAGGGAACTTATTTCTTACGATAAGTTGATAAGATCAATAGATAATCTAAAGTTATCAGAGCTTGATTGCCAAATCATTGGAATCTCTGGTCAGAAAGAGCAAGATGTTTTTTTAAAGAGCTTAGATAAAGATATAAATAAACACTCTTCTAATAGTTACGAAGTTAGAAAAATAATAGCGGATAAATGTTTAAAGCCTGGTTGTGGTATCTTGTGGGCCATAAAGGAGAGCCCTTAAAAAAACTAATTTACCCTACTCTAGAACCCACTTTTGGTGGATCTTCTGCACCACCTGCAAAACATTGAGCTATACTCATCCATTGATTAGCTGTATCTCCTACAACTTCTAGGTCAGTTTCTTTTACGTTTCTGCCTTGAGTTACAACATGGCAGAAATCGGATGCTTTTCCCTTAACAAAATTCTCTTCATTGGGTGTATTCCAGTCCCATTTTGCTCCGGAAGGAGCTTCTATCTCCACATAAGGAATGTCCTTTGGAATACTTAATCCTCTATTAACGTAAGTCCATCCAAATGTTTTGACTCCTATGGTAGCTACATGCTTAATACGATCTGAATAGTTTCTAGTTGCCCCCATGAGATCATAAATTTCTTGTGAATGAGACCACATTTCCATAAATCTTGCCGTGATAAACATTCTTGCTCCCATATCAGGTCCAAACCACATCATCCTTTCTTTTGGATCTGCTGCACTAAAAATAGAACACATCTCTAAACATGAATCGTACCACTTTGATCTTAAATCCTCTGGATCTTGCACCTCCAATCTATTCTTTACCGCCTCTGCTCTTTCAAGGGATGTAGAAAGACCAGCTGTACTTCCTAAAAATTTTGCTTCATCTTCAAATTTTTCTTTATTTTGATAAGAATAAATGGCCATTAGATCAAAATAATACAAGTGGGCTACTACCTCTTCAGGAGTCCAGTCTTTAAAGGTAGTACTTCTTTTCCAGTCTTCTTTTTCTAGGCTTTTTAACAAAGAATTAAGTTCTTCTGCTTCTAACTTAACATCAGTTGTGATGCTTTCCATTTTGATTTCTCCCTAAAGGTCTGTAAAACTATCATTAAATACTTTATCAAGTGATGATATTAATAGAAAATTGTAATTCTCACAGTAGATAATCCTTAATCCATAAAATTTTTAATTATGAACAACCCTCTCTTGGCACCACAGATTATCAGCAAGCTAGATACTTCTTCTAAAACCTTTGAAGAAAATAAGTCCGCAATGATGGAGAGGCTAGAAAAGATAGATGAACTTCTTGACTATGTAGAGCTTGGTGGAGGAATGCACCACCATGAAAGGCTTTCTGCAAGAGGAAAGATGGCTGTAAGAGAAAGAATTGCAAATTTCATTGATCCTGATACTCCCTTTTTAGAAATTAGTCCCCTAGCTGCTTATGATTCTGCCTATCCAGTAGGAGGAGGAGCTGTAGCAGGTATAGGAATTGTAGCTGGCATAGAAGTAGTGATTTTTGCAAATGATCCAACAGTCTTAGCAGGTGCCATGCATGCCTACTCTGGAAAGAAATGGACAAGAGCCATGGAGATAGCAAGAGATAACAGACTACCCTATATACAATTTGTAGAATCTGCAGGAGGAGATTTGAGAATGGGAGGTAAAGGCAAGGGCCAAGCTGCTCCTATGGGTGGAGGTCACTTTGCCGAATCTGGAAGAACCTTTTATGAAATAACTGAACTATCAAAACTGAGAATTCCAACTATATCTATAGTCTTTGGTTCTTCTACTGCTGGAGGGGCTTATCAACCTGGAATGTCTGATTACAATATTTTCATAAAAAAACAGTCAAAGGTTTTTTTAGGAGGTCCACCCTTAGTAAAAATGGCCATAGGTGAAGAATCTGATGATGAGACCCTAGGTGGTGCCCAGATGCACGCTGAAACCTCTGGATTAGCTGACTATCTTGCTGAAGATGAGATGGATGCCATAAGAATTGGAAGAGAAGTAGTTTCTCATCTTAATTGGAGAAAGGGAGGTTATAAGCCTTCTTTGGGGATAGAAAACCCCATAAATAATCCTGAAGATCTTCTAGGGCTTGTGGACCCTGAATTAAAAAAGGCTTTTGATATTAGGGAAGTAATAACAAGAATTACAGATGGCTCTAGGTTTGAAGAGTTCAAATCTCTTTTTGGACCAAACATAGTTTGTGGTTTTGCTTCTATTCATGGATATCAAATAGGAATCTTAGGAAATAATGGAGGAATTATTCAACCAGACTCAGCTCAAAAAGGAGCTCACTTCGTCCAACTTTGTAATCAGATAAATATACCTATACTTTTTTTGCATAATACAACGGGTTTTATAGTAGGTAAGGACTACGAAAGAGCTGGGCAGATAAAAAAAGGTGCACAATTATTAAACTCAGTTTCTAATTCTAACGTTCCGCATATAGCAGTTATAGTAGGAGCTTCCATTGGGGCTGGAAATTATGCTATGTCTGGAAGAGCGTACAATAATCGATTCACTTTCCTTTGGCCTACAGCAAAGATTGCGGTTATGGGACCGAAACAAATAGCTGGAGTTATGTCAATTGTAAGAAGAGCTCAAGCTGCTAGAAAAGGTGTGAAGTTCAATGAAAAGGAAGATGCAGAAATTGTTGCAACAGCAGAAGCTATGCAAGAGGAAGGTTCCTTGGCGTTAAGAGCTACTGGAGCAATAAGTGACGATGGAATAATAGATCCACGAGATACACGATCAGTTTTAGGTATATGCCTATCTGTCGTCAATGGTAAAAAAGTTGAAGGCGCTGAAGGATATGGAGTATATAGATTATGAATTTTCATAAGATTCTCATCGCTAACAGAGGTGAGATAGCTTGTAGGATTATTAGAAGTGCCCATGATACAGGTCTAAGTTGTGTAGCAGTTTATGTAGAAGCTGATGAAAATTCGCCTTTTGTCAAAATGGCCGATGAGGCAATTAAACTTTCAGATTCCTATTTAAACTCTAAAGAAATCATTCAAGCAGCAATCAGAACTGGTGCGCAAGCTATTCATCCAGGATATGGCTTCTTATCTGAAAATCCAAAATTTTGTAAAGAGGTTATTAAAGCAGGATTGATCTGGATAGGCCCCTCAGCCAAAGTTATTTCTTCTATGGGTGACAAATTGAAAGCTAAAGAGCTTGCTCAGAAAGCTGGTGTCCCCACTCTTCCACAAACAACTGATCCAAAAAAAGCTAAGGAAGTCGGTTATCCTCTTCTTATTAAAGCAGCTGCAGGTGGTGGAGGAAAAGGCATGAGAGTTGTTACTTCATCAAAAGATTTAAAAAATTCGATTGAATCTGCAAAACGGGAAGCAAAAAGCAGTTTTGGAGATGATAGAATATTTATAGAAAGATACATACCAGTATCAAGACACATAGAAATTCAAATTCTAGGAGACTCCCAAGGAAATATGATCCATTTAGGAGAAAGAGAGTGCTCTATTCAAAGACGGCATCAAAAAATTATTGAAGAATCTCCTTCTCCAAGGGTAAGTTCTGAATTAAGAGATGCAATGGGAGAGGCAGCTGTTAAATTAGCTAAGAAATTAAAATATGAGTCTGCTGGAACAGTAGAATTTTTGGTAGATGAAAAATCTGACGACTTTTGGTTTTTAGAAGTAAACACAAGACTTCAAGTTGAACATCCCGTGACTGAAGCTGTAACAGGTGTTGATTTAGTTAGAGAACAGTTAAGAATAGCTTCAGGTGAAAGTTTAGGATATTTGCAAGAAGAAATTGAATGGTTTGGTTCTTCCATAGAAGCAAGACTCTATGCAGAAGACCCTGAGAATGATTTTCTTCCGTCAACTGGTTCTCTTATAGCTTACGAGCCTAGTAACGAAGCCGAGGCACGATGGGATGATGGGGTGGAACAAGGATCTATTATAGGAACTGATTTTGATCCCATGATAGCTAAGGTTATCACGTATGGAGAAACTCGAGTTGAAGCAGCAAATAAGCTCTCTAGGGCTCTTGAGTCTCTTCACCTAGGTGGTGTAATAACCAATAGAGATTTTTTAGTATCTACTCTTAAATCAAAGGCTTTCCTAGATGGTTTAACCACTACGAACTTTATTGAAAAAGTTAAACCTTCCAGGGCTTACTTACCAACTGAAATTGAGCTAAATCAATCTGCAACTATTGCTGCTATGTGGTTACAAGGTAAGAATAGGAACGAAGCTACATTATTAGGAGAAATTCCTTCAGGTTGGAGAAACGGTAGATTGCCGAGGCAAGTAATAAATCTTAAATACAAATATTCAACGTTCAAAATCTCCTACAACTCTCGTAGGGACGGGAAGTTTGAAATAAATAAAAATACTCTAGTTAAAATATTTGATTGGAATCCTTCTTCAATAACCCTTGAAATAGATGGCCACAAACTATCATCTAAAGTAACTAAGTTTGAAGACAAAATTATAGTAAAAATGCCTTGGGGAAATATATCTTTAGATATTATCCCAAAATTTGTGAAACCTGGTTCTGAAGAGGTAGCTGGAGGATTAACAGCTCCAATGCCAGGAAAAGTAGTAGATATAAAAGTAAAGTTAGGTGATAAAGTGAAAAAAGGAGATCCCATAGTAATTTTGGAAGCTATGAAAATGGAGCATCAAGTCAACGCTCCTGAGACAGGTAAAGTTAAAAAAATATATATCAAAAAGAATCAACAATTAGACAATGGGGATTTGCTAATGATAGTTGATTCAAAAAAATAACCTTAAATATTGCTGGCATGTCAACCTCCGAAGAAAAGATATTGATAGGAAACTGCAGTGGTTTCTATGGTGATAGATTGTCTGCAGCAAAGGATATGATAGAAGGAGGTCCTATTGATATATTGACTGGAGACTACTTGGCAGAACTTACAATGGCGATCCTCTACAACCAAAGAATCAAGCGAGGAGAAGACCATGGATATGTAGGGACCTTTTTAAAGCAATTTAAGGATATAGCAGCTACTTGCCAAGAAAAAGGGATTAAAATTGTGACAAATGCTGGAGGACTTAATCCGGTCTCAATGGCAGAAAATGTTGAGGAAATCATTAAAGAACTAGGTCTTTCCTTAAAGGTTGCTTATATAGATGGAGATGACCTGATCCCTAGATTGGAAGAATTAGAGAAAAAGGGTGAAAAACTAAAAAATATAGAAAAAAATATTACTTTAGCTGAATACGAAAAAAAACCTGTTACTGCTAATGTTTATTTCGGTGCTTGGGGGATAAAAGAAGCTCTGGATAAAGGAGCTGATGTGGTTATTTGCCCTAGGGTAACTGATGCTGCTGTAGTTATTGGACCAGCTGCATGGAAATTTAATTGGTCAAGGGACAATTATGATGAGCTTGCTGGTGCTTTAGCAGCTGGTCATATTATTGAATGTGGTGCTCAAGCTACTGGTGGAAACTATTCTTTTTTTCAAGAAGTCCCTTCTTTCTCAAATATTGGTTACCCCATAGCTGAGATATTTCAAGATGGAAGCTTTACTATAACCAAACACCCTGGAACAGGCGGCCTTGTATCTGTAGGAACCGTAACTGCTCAATTACTTTATGAAATAGGAAGTCCTGCCTACATAAACCCCGATGTTGTATCTCACTTTGATACTTTAAAGATAACTCAAGAGAAAGAAAATAGAGTGCATGTTAGTGGTTGTCGTGGAAGTAGCGCACCTAAAACTCACAAAGTATGCATTAACTTGGCAGGAGGTTTTAGAAATGGCACTGAGATTTTGTTAACAGGTTTAGATATTGAAGAAAAGGCTAAGTTAGTTACAGATTCAATTTTTGAGAATTTAGGAGGGAAAGACCAATTCGATAAAGTAGATGTTCAGCTGCATAGAACTGATAAAGAAAATCCTAACTCAAATGAACAAGCGCAAGCTTCTCTTAGAATTAGTGTCATGTCCCAAAATCCAGATTTAGTTGGAAGATTGTTTAGTGCAAAAATAGTAGAACTAGGTCTAGCCAATTTACCGGGCTGGACAGGGAGAGCTGGTTCTGTTCCAAGTGGCCACTATATTGAATATTGGCCTGCTTTGATAGATAGTAAACATATAGTTGAAAAAGTTCATCTTCTTGGAGAAACTTTTGAAATAAGACCTACTAGCCAATTAGGTCTAGAAGATACCTACTACCAGAAAGAACCTTATGAAAATAATTTATCTGAAGTCAAAAAGACCAAAAAAATACACTTTGGAAGATTGTATGGTACAAGATCTGGTGATAAAGGAGGTTGTGCTAATTTAGGTGTTTGGGCAAAAACTGAAAAATCTTATGCGTTTCTTTACGATTTCCTAACTATAAAAAAACTCAAAGAACTTCTTCCTGATGTAGCTGAATATAAAATTGTAAGGTATGAATTGCCAAATATACTTGCTTTGAATTTCTATATACATGATATTTTGCAGGATGGAGTTTCTTCTTCTACAAGACTTGATGGGCAAGCAAAATCTTTAGGTGAATATATTCGAGCTAAAGAAATAGAAGTTCCAGACTATTTATTGACCTAAACTTGAGGATCTAAATTATGAGCAAAAAGAAGTTATCGTTGGAAGGGTTAATATTTGAGGCTACAAAAATTAATATTCAGAAAAACATTCTGACCATTACTTTAAGTAGACCTGAAAGAAAAAACGCTCTTAACTCAATGATGACAAATGAAATTAATTATGCTCTGGCATATGCAAAGCAAGAAAGAACCATTAGGGTTGTAGTGATAGATGCTGAAGGAGATATTTTCTGTGCTGGAGCAGACTTAAGAGCTATGGCAGGAAAAGAAAAAGCACCTGATTCAGCCGTGCCTAAAATTGAAGGTAAGACAGATATAAGCTTATCTTTAAGGCACTTAAATAAGCCTGTAATAGCTAAGATCCAAGGTTCAGTGCTTGCTGGAGCTTTGCTAATGGTCACCAACTCTACTCATGCCATAGCGGTTGAAGATGCTCAGTTCTCTGCTCCTGAGATTAAAAGAGGTATATGGCCTTTTATGGTTATGGCAGGATTATTTAGAGTGATGCCAAAAAGGGCAGGACTGGATTTTTGTATGCGGGGTGAAGCTATTGATGCAAAACAGGCAGAAGCTTGGGGGCTAATAAATAAAACTGTAAAAGCAGAAGATTTAGATGCAGAAGTAAACAGCTTAGCTTCTCAATTATCTAACTTGGCACCATCCACCATGCAAATGGGTTTATCGGCTTATAACAAACAAGATGCTATGAGTTTTGAAAAGGCTTTACCCTTCTTGCAAAAACAAATAGCTGAATGTGTACAAAGTGATGATGCTAAAGAAGGAATCAATGCCTTTCTTGAAAAAAGAGACCCAAACTGGGACTAGGTCTGGTCTCTACTTGATAAATAGATTCCAATTAATACAATCCCTCCCCCTATGATCTGAACAATATTAATAGATTCAGATATTATTAACCATCCGTATATTGCTGCAGCTACTGGCTGGATTAGTAAGACTAATGAAGAAAAGTGAGCTGACAATTTAGAAATACCAAAAGTTATTAAACCTTGTGCTAAAGCCTGACTTACTAGAGCATAAGTTATTAAAATTACCCATCCTTCATTTGTTCTTGGAGCAAGGTTTTTAGATTCTAAATAGGCTACTGGTAATAAAAAGATTGCTGTAAATAATGTTGCATAAAAAAGGGTGTAAGCAGGCGGAATGTTAGCCGTTAATCTTTTAATACATAAAATATAAGATGCATAAAATAATGCAGCTACTAAACCTAAAGAATCTCCTAAGAGTCTAGAAGAGTCTGCACCACTACCAGCAAGGATTACAATACAAACACCTGAAAAGGCTAAGAATAAGGCCCTAAAGAAAGAAGATTCAATTTTATTTCGTAAATAAAAATAACTAATTAAAGTTACAAAAATTGGAGCTGTGTTAGCCATGAGGGTTGCATGAGCAACAGAAGTAAATTTAATTGACCAATTCCAAATAGCCATATCAATTCCAAAAAATACTCCAGCTAATATAAGAATAAGAAAATGCTTTCTTTCTATCATTACTGAGCCCTTATTCTTGTTAGTGGTTAAAAGCCAAAAATACAAAAAAGGTAAAGCAAAAAGAGCTCTGTAAAAGGCCGTAACTGAAGGAGAAGTTTCACTTAATCTAACAAAAATAGCTGAAGTACCTAACAAGGCTGCTCCAATAAAAAGGGATAAGAACGCAATGTAGGTAGATTTTAAATTTTCCATTAATTATAAAAGTTTCAGTCTGATATAGTTCTATTATGGTTGAAAATTTCCTTAAGAACAGCCAAGAAATTTTTACAGTTTCTCAATTAAATAAAAAAGCTAGACAATTTCTTGAGAAAAAATTTTCTATGCTGTGGGTTGAAGGAGAAGTATCAAATTTCACGTGTGCTCCTTCAGGGCATTGGTACTTTTCTTTAAAAGATGCGAATTCTGAAATAAGTTGTGCAATGTTTCTTCCTGCAAACAAGCAAATAAATTTTGAACCTAAAGATGGGGATAAGTTATTAGTTAATGGAAACATTAGCATTTATGAAGCTAGAGGTAGATACCAGCTAAAAATTGATTATATTGAATTGGCAGGACAAGGAGCTCTCCTTAGAGCTTTTGAAGAGTTAAAGAATAAACTAGAAAAAGAAGGTCTGTTTGACGAACAAAGAAAGAAAACAATACCTTATCTTCCTATAAACATCTCTGTTGTAACTTCCCCTGCAGGAGCTGTTCTTCAAGATATCATAAAGGTTCTAAGCAGAAGATCTCCTCTTGTGAATCTCACTACTATTCCAACTTCTGTACAAGGTGAAAGTTCTTCTAGAGAGATATCTCTTGCAATTAAGAAGGGATCTGCTCTACCAGAAGCTCAAGTTTTGATACTAGCTAGAGGTGGAGGTTCAATGGAAGATCTTTGGGGATTTAATACAGAAATTGTTGCAAGAGCCATCGATGAAAGCCAAATACCTGTGGTTAGTGCAATAGGTCACGAAACTGATTTTACTATTGCAGATTTTGTTGCTGATTATAGAGCACCAACCCCATCTATTGCTGCAGAGATAATTAGTGAAAGCCACGTTGAATTAAAAGCAAAAATTGATTCATACTATGAAGAATTTCTTAATGGTATGAATTCTTCTTTAAAAGAACTTTCTAAAGAAGTTAACCACCTTAAGGCATTGCTAAAACATCCAAAAGAAAAACTTATACAAATTCATCAAAAAATAGATCAACAACATATAAGAATGAAAAGGTCTATAGATGTCTATTTGCTTGAAATACAAGCATTATTCAGACAACATTTAGAAACTTTATTAAGAACATCTCCTTTAGCAACAACACTTAAAGATCAAGAAAGGAATAAGCTTTTAAAAAATAGATTAGTGAATGCAGTTCTAAAAAATATCAAAAAAGCTGAAACAAATACGGGAAAGTTAGTAGCTACTTTAGAGGCTGTCAGTCCTTTGGGTGTGCTAGGCAGAGGATACGCAATAATCTCATCAGAAACTACAGGTAAAGTGATAAGAAAAAAGTCTGAAGTAAGAATAGGAGAGAAAATAAAGGCTTTACTAGGAGAAGGTAAGATTCAAGCAAAAGTGATAAAAAAAATAGATGAAGAATAAGGCCCTAATCTTTCTTTTACCTCTCCTAATCTCGTGTGCTTCTATCTTTTTACCATTACAGAACTGTGAAATACCAACTCACTCACCTTTTCCTGGGGGAATAATAAATGTGGACTTTACCTATGCAGGAATAAAACAACCCAATATTTCAGTTAAAGGTAAAACTCCCTTTTTATGCAAATTGAGCTCTTACCAATGGAAAGTTATCTACCCTATTGGTTTAGATGAAAAAGACTCAAAAATCCAAATAAAATTAGACAATAAAGTTATAGAAGAAGTAACAATAATCCACAAAAATTACAGGATTTCAAAAATTGAAATTGCCGACCAAGACAAAGTTACTCCTCCCAATAAATATTTAGATAGGATAAGAAATGAATCAAAAATTATAAAAGAAACTGTGAAAACAGTATCCCAAATTACCCAAAGTTCTCTGCAAATGGAGCTGCCTGTCCTAGGTATTATGAGCAGTGAATTTGGAGTTAAAAGATTTATTAATGGAAACCCACGCAACCCTCATTCAGGTACAGATATTGCAGCACCAATTGGAACGGATGTAAGGGCAGCACTTAATGGAAAGGTAATTTTAATTGGAAATTTCTTCTATGCTGGGAATGTTATATATATTGATCATGGGAAAGGTCTCTTAACTTCTTACTCTCACTTAGAAAAAATTAAAGTAACAAATGGACAAGAAGTAAAACAGAATCAAATAATTGGGTCAGTAGGGAAAACCGGAAGGGTTACTGGACCTCATCTTCATTGGCAAACAATCCTATTAGGAATAAATATTGATCCTATTCTATTTTTAGGTTCTAACACCTAGTTCGATTGAAGCTTTTTAATCAGCTTTTCTAGGCTCTCTTGGGTTTGAGGACCTACTAAAGACTCTCTTAAAACTCCTTTTGGGTCTAGTATATATGTGGCAGGCAATCCCTCAGGAGAATCCCACCCAAAGACTTCACCCGGATTTGTCATCAGCACAGGTACATTAACTTTAAATCTTGCTATCTGCTCTTCTAATTCTTCTCCTTCTAGTTGATCAAAGTTAAATGCCCAAACTACCACTTCATTTTTGTTTTCTTGATAAAACTTTGATAATTCAGGTAATTCTTTAATACACGGAGGACACCAATCAGCCCAATAATTAATCACTACCCATTTTCCTTCTAAATCTGCAATACTCCCTTTAGTACCATCAAATAAGTAGAAATCTGGTTTTGAACAGGTGACAAGACTTAGAGAAAGACCTATTATCAGCAAAATAAATTTAGACTTTAAGAAAATACTAGATTCTTTATTAGGACCTAACTGCATATGAGTAATTTTATCATCTACCATAATCCAAGGTGTAGTAAATCAAGACTGACTATGGAGATATTAAAAAAAAATAAAATAGAGCCAAGAGTAATTCACTACCTGGAAAAACCCCCAAACCAAGAAGAATTGACAGCTCTTTTAAAAAAGCTTGATATGACTCCAAGAGAAATTTTAAGAAAGACTGAAGATGAATATAAAATAAACAACCTTTCTGACAAATCTATTGCTGACTCTGAATTGATAAAGATCATGCTAAGATTTCCTAAACTCATCGAAAGACCCATTGTTGTGAAAGGTCAAAAAGCTATAATAGGCCGCCCTCCAGAAAATGTTCTTAATTTAATTTAAAAAAAAGGAAAAAATGTCAGAAGAAACTAGATCGCAAAAGTTTTGGAAAGTAGTGGGAAAAATAAGAAGTTTCCTTTCAAACTTCTTATTTTTAGTTATTCTCTTAGCTATATCAGCAGCGATAGTAGGAAGTTTTTTTGGAAGTGGTTTGAAGGATCCAGAAGGTAAAGCGCTTGTTATAAATCCACCAGGTCCAATTGTAGAACAAATTGAAGGAGGTAATAATCCGATAGCTTCTCTTCTTCAGGGCCAACCTCAGAAACAACTGTTAGTAAATAATTTGCTTGAAGTGTTAGAGAACGTAAAAACTGATGACAGAATTAAATTCATTGTACTTAATTTAGATAATATTTATGGAACTGGGCAGACTGTTCTTTTTGATGTAGGACAAGCACTCAAAGAATTAAGGCAAGCCGGGAAGATAATCATTAGCACCGGAGATAATTATGACCAAAGCGGTTATTACCTTGCATCTTTCTCTGATGAAATAATTATAAACCCAGATGGATTCATCTTCTTAGAAGGACTCTCTAGATACAGAACTTACTTCAAATCTCTTTTAGAAAAACTCAAAGTCTCAGTTAATCTTTTTAGAGTAGGAAAGTATAAATCTGCTATGGAACCCTATATTAGAAATAATATGTCCGAGGAGGCTAAGGAAGCAGCAAAAGCTTATATGGAAGTTATTTGGGATTCCTATAAATCAGTAGTAGCAGAAAATAGAGATATGCAGCCAGATAACTTACAGTATTTTGCTGATAATGCTAATACTCTTATTAAAGAAGAAAATGGCAATGCATCTGCAGCATTAGTAAAAGCTAATCTAGTAGATAAAGTTTTAAACAGGACTCAGACGAGAGAATATCTTAAAACTAAAATCGGTAAATCAGAAGATGAATCAGATTTTAATCAAATCTCAGGTGGAGAATATTTTCAAGTTATAGCTAGCGAGAAAGAAGTAGAAAAATCTGATAACAAAATTGCTGTTATAGTTGCCAAAGGTACTATCCTTGATGGAGTTCAACCTCCCGGAACAATAGGTGGAGATTCAACAGCCAATTTACTTAGAACTGCTTATGAAGATGAAAATGTTAAAGCTATAGTACTTAGAGTAGATTCAGGGGGAGGAAGTGCTTTTGCTTCAGAAGTTATCAGAGAAGAAATTTTAGCTGCTAAAACTAAGGGGATTCCTGTAATAGCTTCAATGTCAAACGTAGCAGCTTCTGGAGGATACTGGATTTCAGCAAGTGCAAATGA
>CAZMZZ010000037.1:0-15234 GCA_964571215.1 uncultured Gammaproteobacteria bacterium | reverse complement strand
TACTCAACATCCTAAGTGCATTAAATCTCATAATTCTTAATCCAATCCATGCCTCTGATAATTGATTCTTTATAGAAGGAATCTCTGAACTTCCATTATCTTTGGCTATTTTTAATATAGTATTAAATTCTTGTTCAAAAGCCATTTGTTGTCCTAATGTTGAAGTGCCTCTTTCGAACCCAAGAGTGCCCATAGCAACTTTCCATCCATTGCCCACTTCACCAACAACATGATCTTCTTCAGCTTCTGCGTTATCGAAGAAAACTTCATTAAACTCTGATTGACCTGTAATTTGTTTTATTGGCTGTATGCTAATTCCTGGTTGAGACATGTTTACTAGAATGTAGGACAAACCATCCCTTCCAGATGATTTTTTTGAAGTTCTACAGAGCACAAATATCCAATCGGACTCTTTGGCAAGTGAGGTCCATATTTTTTGACCATTTATCTTCCACTTCCCTTTAACTAATTCAGCTTTGGTTCTAACTGAAGAAAGATCTGAGCCAGCTGAAGGCTCTGAATATCCTTGACACCAATATTCCTCGCCTAGCCTAATTTTGGGTAAAAACCTTTCTTGTTGTTCTTTAGAGCCAAAAGAAATAATTGTTGGTCCTGCTAATGTCTCTCCTATATGACCAATCCTTCCAGGACCACCAGCCTTTGTATATTCTTCATAAAATATAACTTGCTCATTTATGGATGCATTTCTGCCACCAAACTCTTTAGGCCAACCTATGCAAGTCCAGCCTGATGTTCCCATATGTTTTTCCCACTCAACTCTTTCGTCTAATAATTCTGTTTGGTCACCTGACCCACCCCTACCTACGACTGATTTAAATCTGCCTTTTAAATTTTTGGATAACCAACTAGAAACTTCTTCTCTGAATAGTTCTTCCTGTTTTGAAAATTCTAGATGCATCTATATACCTAAAAAGTTTGCTATTTTATCTTTATGTATCTGCGGACTACCAAAAGCAACTTCAGAAGACTTAGCTCTTTTAAAATAAAGGTGTACATCAAATTCCCAAGTAAAACCGACCCCACCATGTAATTGGATTGAGTCGGAAGCACATTTAAAATATGCCTCTGAACAATACGACTTTGCTATTGATGTTGCTTCTTCTAGTTTATGATTTTCTTCTTTAACTAAGCATGAAGCGTAATAAACAGAAGATCTAGCTGACTCTACCAGAACCATCATATCTGCAAGACGGTGTTTAATAGATTGGAAACTACCAATTTTTCTTCCAAATTGTTCTCTCTCCAATACATATTTGCATGTCATATCTAGGCATTTTTGAGCCCCTCCTACTTGATCTGCTGCTATACCTAGAGCCCCTAAACTTCTTACTTTCTTTAGTACCTCCCAACCATCACCTTCCTTACCTAAAAGGTTGGACTTGCTTAATTTAAGATTAGATAATTTTAACTCTGCTTGTGGTCTAGTCTGATCCATAGTAACTAATTGTTGAATTGAAATATTAGGATGATCAGATCTCACTAAAAAGAGGCTTAAGTCTTCAGAATTTGCATTATCTTCATCTTTAGCGGCAACTATGATTAAATCTGAAGAATGACCATAAGGAATAAATCTCTTAACACCACTCAAACAATACTCCTCTCCATTCTTTTTGAAGGTTGTTTCTATTCCTTTCAGTAACCAACTACCACTACTCTCTAAACAAGCTAGAGTAACTATAAGATCTCCAGCAACAATCTGTGGTAAAAAAGTAGACTTCTGCTCTTCGTTACCTGCATCAAGAATACAACTTACACCTAAGCAAACAGTAGGATGAAAGGGACTACACAATAAGTTTTTACCCATTTGTTCCATCAAAGCAACTAACTCAACCCAAGAAAGACCTAACCCCCCATAATTCTCTGGAACCAAGATACCCAACCAACCCATTTCATTTGCCATTCTTTTCCAAAGGGCAGGGTCAAATCCTAGTTCTGACTCCATAGCCTTTCTAATACTTTGTGAATCTGAAAAATCTTCCAAAAAGGAATTAGCTGTATCTCTTAGTATCTCTTGTTCTTCTGTAAATGCAAATTCCATTGATTTTTAGCATCTTTCTAGAATTGTTACATTGGCTTGACCACCACCTTCACACATTGTTTGCAATCCATATCTTACTTTTCTTCTATGCATTTCATGAAGAAGTGTTGTCATTAGTCTTGTCCCGGTTGCTCCTAATGGATGCCCTAAAGCAATCGCTCCTCCGTTGACATTGATTTTATTCATATCAAAAGAAGTTTCTTTTTGCCAAGCCATAACTACAGAAGCAAAAGCTTCATTTATCTCTACAAGATCAATATCTGATAAAGACATTCCAGATCTTTCTAATGCATATTCGGTAGCTCTAATGGGAGCTGTTAACATCCAGATGGGATTATCTGCTCTAACACTCATATGATGAATTCTTGCCTTTGGTGTTAACTGATGATCTTTTAAAGCTTTCTCTGAGACAATTAATATTGCTGAAGAAGCATCGCAATTTTGGCTTGATACTGCTGCAGTGATAGAGCTCCCTTCTCTTAAGGGTTCTAAAGAAGCCATTCTTTCTAATGAAGTATCTCGACGGGGAGTTTCATCTTGAGAAAATTCACCAAAAGGTGTTATTTCATCTGTAAATTTCCCTCCATCTATTGCTTCAATGGCTTTCTGATGACTATCAAGAGAGTAAATTTCCATATCAGATCTTGAGAATCCCCATTTTTCTGCAATCATTTGAGCTGAATTAAATTGTGATACCTCTCCCTTTCCGTAACGCAATTTCCAGCCTTCTGAGTCATTAAAAGGATCTGAAAATCCGTACTCTTGACCTGCTAACATAGCTGATGATATAGGTATTTGACTCATATTCTGAACTCCACCAGCAATAACTACATCATTGGTATTACTCATTACAGCCTGTGCAGCAAAATGTACTGCTTGCTGGGAAGAACCACACTGCCTGTCAACAGTTGTCCCAGGTACCTCTTCTGGTAAACCTGCTACTAGCCAAGCTGTTCTAGCTATATCACCTGCTTGTGAACCAATTGTATCTACACATCCGAAAATAACGTCCTCTACTAAAGATGGATCTAAAGAAGTTTTTTCTAATAAACCCTTCAAGGCGTGCCCCCCTAAATCTGCTGAATGAATCCCAGCAAGACTTCCTCCTCTCTTCCCAATAGGAGTTCTAATTGCATCTACTATAAAAGCTTCACTCATAACGATACTTTAAACGAAAGTTCCTCCAGGGCCTATTTCTGAAGAAGGATTTATTATTTCCTTCTCTAATCTCTTTAAGTGCCAAGTACTAGTTCCCCACATTACATCTAAGAACCATATTCTTTTCATAAAAATTTGTAAATCTGATTCCCATGTATATCCAATGGCACCATGACTTTGTATTGCTGTTTTAGATGCAAGCCTACTTACTCTAGAAGATACTATCTTGGCATAAGACACATCTCTATATCTTCCTGGACTATTTGAAGCTAGAGAATATGCCGCTTTATAAACAACAGGTCTTGCAAATTCTAATTTCACCTGGATATTTGCTAAAAGATGTTTAACTGCCTGAAAAGACCCTATAGACTTTCCAAATTGATCTCTCCCCTTTACGTAATCTACCGATAAATCTAAAACTTTCTGAGTTAAACCTAAAAGTTGAGCAGATGTGAATAATGCTCCTCTATTAAGAGTTTCTTGCCAAATTTCTGCACTATCAGATCTATGCATCAACCTCTTAGATTTTTTAGGGTTCCATCTAATTTCGAAAATAGGTTGGGAAGGATCTAATCCATCTCTTTCTACTGTCTCTATTTCTTCTTTTTTCGCAAAATAAAGACCATCCCCATCTTGAAGAAAAAAAGCATCGGCAAGATCTGCGTGAGGAATAAATTTATTGATTTCATGACAAGTTAATATTAAAAAATCGCCATTTGCTAATTTAGCTTTCCAATTTTCTTCATAGTTATTAGGAATGTATTTTAATATTGATCCTGATAATGCTAATTCCCACAAAGGTTCCGGTAAAGCGTGATATCCTGACTCTTCAGCCATTAAAACTAAATCTATATCAGTTAAACCCAAGCCACCTTCATCTATCTCAATAAGTGACCCCACCACTCCAAGATCAATTAGTTTAGACCATCTAGCTTGGTCTAACCTTTCCAATGAATCCCATAAGGACCTTATAGAGCTTGTTGTACAGCTTTCTTCACAAAGTTTCTTTAAGGAATCTTTAAAAGAAATTTGCTCTTCTGTAAATCTAAAATCCATTATTTTGGTAAGCCCAATATTCGTTCAGCAATAATATTCCTTTGTATCTCATTGGTTCCTGCATAAATAGGACCTGCTAGAGAGAATAGAAATCCCTTAATCCACTCTACAGCTTCAGATGAAACTGGATCATTTATACCTAAACTACCTTCAACATCTAGAAGAGAAATAGCTAATTCATGCATTTCGGAATCGAGTTCAGACCAGAAGATCTTATTTGTACTAGCTTCAAAGCCTATTTTTCCACCATGTATTAATCTGCACGCAGTCCAGTAAGTATTTAAAGAATAAGCCTCTGCATCAAGACAACATTGGATTACCTTTTCTCTAATACCAGATGAAGCGTTTTCTTTTTTATCTAAATAAAGGTTAACTAATTTTCTTGCAGTAACTTGGAATCTTGCTGGGCTCCTTAACATTAACCCCCTTTCAAAGCCCGCTGTTGCCATAGTTATTGACCAACCATCTCCTTCTTTACCAATCAAATATTTCACTGGTATTTCGGCATTATCAAAAAAAATCTCAGCAAAGCCCTGCTCACCATCAAGCTGACTTATAGGCCTTATGGTTATTCCCTCTGTATTTAATGGGAAAAGAAGAAAACTTAACCCTTGATGTCTTTTTGAATTAGGATCTGATCTAAAAAGTCCAAAAGCCCAATCTGCAAAAGATGCTCTAGAAGACCAAGTTTTCTGACCATTTAATATATATTTATCTCCTTTTCTAGTGGCCTTACACTGCAAAGCAGCTAAGTCGCTTCCTGCATTTGGTTCTGACCAAGCTTGAGACCAAATTTCTTTACCACTAATCATTTCAGGTAAGAATCTTTCTTTCTGCTCATCAGTACCATATTCAATTAAAGTAGGTCCCAATAAAAAAATCCCATTTTGATTAACTCTTCCAGGTGAATTAGCTAAATAATACTCTTCTTCAAAAATTAACCACTCTATTAAGTTAGCATCTCTGCCCCCATAAACTTTAGGCCAAGTGATTGCTGTCCACCCTCCTTCGGATAATTTCTTTTCCCAACTCCGATGTTGTTCAAAACCTTCCTTGGTATCAAAGGAGAGAAGTTTCTGCTTTGGCACATTCGATTTGAGCCACTTTCTTATTTCTTTTCGAAATGATTCTTGTTCTTTGGTAAAACGCAAATCCATATGCTTGTTATGTTTGGGTTTTTTTATTTATTTTTAAATCTCGCTTCTCTTCCTTCTATAAAAGCTTTTCTCGCTTCAGAAGAATCTTCAGATTTATAAAGTTTTAAAGTATATTCTTGTTCAAGAAGATAACTTGCATCAACATCATGTGGTTCAATTGCATTAAGAGATTCTTTAGCAAGCCTGACTGCAATAGCACTTTTATCAGCTATCTTTTTTGCAAGACTGATTGCGGTATCCATTAATTCATCTTTCATAACAACCCTTTCAATAGCTCCTAATCTGTAAGCTTCTTCTGCATCAATTGGCTCCGCACTAAACATCATCCTTCTTACGTGTTGCAAAGGAAACATTCTAGCTAAATGTGAGGCCGCTCCTAAGGCACCTCTATCTATTTCTGGTAAACCAAAATAAGCATCATCAGCTGCGATAACAATATCACTAGATCCTGCTATACCAATTCCTCCTCCCAAACAAAAACCGTGAATAGCAGAAATTACTGGTACTGAACAGGCCCTTATAGACTTAAAGGTTTCATAACAACCCTTATTAACTTCTTGAATCTTAGTAGAATCTTCTGCTAATTCTTTTATGTCAACTCCTGCACAAAACCCCTTTCCTTGCGCATGAATTATTAGGACTTTTATATTTTGATCTTCAGAAAGTCTAAGAACTTCTTTTGACAATGCCTTCCATCCTGAACTATCAGGGGCATTAACCGGAGGATGTGATAAGCAAAGTTGAGCTATTCCTTGATTGGTGATATTTGTTTTAAAAGTCATTGTGTATTAAGTTTTTAGCATCTCTCATTAAAGAGTTAATAAGGTCCTCACAGCTAAGTAATTTATCAATTTCTCCAGCTACAAGACCAGTTGGCATAGCTCCTTCATCTGGCAGTCCATCTACCATTGCTTTCTGAATTAGTATAGGAGAATTTGCAGCCATTAAAGCTTGCGCAGGTTTAAGGGGGTCTTGTTTTAATAAAGAAAACCCAGATTTGATAAGATCAAAATAACTAAACCCGATCATATTTTTGTATATTAAACTATTTTTTAAGGCCATTAAAAATAATCTTGTAGTGGAACTACTTTCTATTTTTTCAATAAATTTATTTCTAATTAAACGATGAGACAAACCATCAAACTTATCTGTTACGGTAATCTGACTTTTTGAAACTTCTAGATATTTAGTTAATGTAGTTTCAGGAACAGGACTGTCAGTTGTCATCATAAACCTAGTGCCCATAGCTATTCCTATAGCTCCTCGCTCCAGAGCTGAAACTAGTCCTTTTCCGTCCTTAAAACCACCAGCAGCAACTACAGGAATTGACACAGACTTTATAACTTCTGAAAGAAGTTCATCAGTTGGGACTTTACCTGTATGACCTCCTCCTTCACTGCCTTGAATTACAATAATATCTGCGCCCAATTCTTCTGCTTTTAAAGCATGGCTAACTGCTCCCACAGTAGGTATACACAAGACCCCTGCGTCTTTCAGTTTCTTAATAGACTCTTTGTCTGGTGATCTGCCATAACTTACAGCTTTTACTTTTTCTTTTATGACTAAATCTACTATTTTTTGTGCATCGGGCTGAAAGAAATGGAAATTAACTCCAAAATTATTTTGACTTCTTTTTTTTATTTTCTTGATACTTTGCTCAATTTGAGATATTTGCATTACAGCTGCAGCTAAAAACCCAAAACCCCCTGCATTGATTGTTGAAACAACAAGATTTGGAGTAGAAACCCAACCCATAGCAGTCTGAATTAATGGATATTTACACCCTAGAAGATCGCATAATTTTGTATGAAAAATATCTAGATCTTTAGACATTATTTTCTAGCTTTTCTTTTTCTCTTGATCTTCAGACTTTTCTTTTAATTTCTTAGCATCAAAACCAGATAGATACTCTCCTTGTACTAAATCATTATGAGTATGAGCAAAGTGATGATAGCCAAAAGAAGTATCCATACCAGACCTGTGTCCTTGAAGGTCTTGTATGTGGTTTATAGACTGTTTAGTTAAGGTTAATGCTAAGGAAGGAATTTCTGCTATCTTATTTGCAATTTCTATTGTTTCTTTTTCTAATTCCTTTAGGGGCACTACCTTATTAAGCATCCCCATCTGATAAGCCCTTTCGGCTGAAATCTTTTCACCTAAAAACAAAAATTCTTTTGCTATTCTTGGATTAAGTTCAAAGGGATGACCAAAATATTCTATTCCTGGTAATCCCATTTTTAATGTGGGATCTGAGTAAAAAGATTCTTCAGAGGCAATTATTAAATCGCAGACCCAAGCTAAAGCTAAACCTGCCGCTATGCAAGCTCCATGCACCATGGCAATCGTAGGTTTAGGTATATCTCTCCATCTTCTGCACATTCCTAGATAAATCTCTTGCTCTCTAGCGTAATAGAATTCTCCTCCATCTTTTCTTGTATGGTCATACCACATAGACTTTATTTCATAAGACTTATCTAAATCTCTATCAGGAGTCCCAATGTCATGACCAGCACAGAAGTGCTTACCTTCACCTTTTAGTATTATTACTTTGACATTATCATCATCCATTGCTTTCCTAAAAGCATCATCAAGTTGATAAGTCATAGCACCGTTCTGTGCATTACTATAGTCAGGTCTATTTAAAGAAATAATCGAAACAGGTCCTTTTACAGTATATTTAATATAATCTTTCTTTTTCTTATTCATACGAGTACCTCTTACTGTTTTCTTTTATCAGGTAAAGCCTGCTCTCTTAGATTCTCGGGGTCCAAAAAATCTCTGATAATTGAGAGTTGATTTTCACTAGGAAATGGTGTTTCAGGTATATTTTCAGAATCTACAATAAGTTTAAAACCAGTATTTTCTTGAACTTCTTGAAGAGTAACATTGGGGTGAAGAGATTTGATCCTTATCTGATGCTCTGGCCCTTTAAAGTCTAACACTGCTAAATTAGAAACTATTATCTTGAGATTTATGAAGTCCTCTCTCATTCCTTTTATTCTTCTTGATGGGTTATATCCGAGTCCCGAAACCATATCAACCTCTCCTTCAACAAAACTTCTTATGTTATGTCTAGGAATGAACATACTGTTGGAATGATTAATTGTATTTCCAGGAAAACCTCTTGCACCAAGAAGTTGGGCTTTTGGTTTCTTGCTGTTATCACCTATAAAACTAATATTTGTTTGTCCGTATTTATCAATCTGCACAGGACCAGTCATGGCGTGCCTATGACCCTTCCAGAGATTTAGAAACACTCTAGAGTAATTCATATACCCTTCAATTTTGGGAGTATAGTCTCCTCTTCTACCAACTGGAACAGGTTCTGAAACCAAATAAGCCTCTCCATCAGTTATCATAAGATCTGGGCTATGAGTTAATTTTGCTAAGCTAGCTGCCAATCTAGGTATTAGCCCTATACCGGTTGCAAGAACTTCTCCATCATCCCTCCAAGCTTCAGATGCGGCGCAAATACATAACTCTGATAGGGTAAATTTTTCCATTATTAAAATACTGGTAACTCGAGAGAAGAAATAAATTTTTCACCCCCAACAGACCTAATATACTCTGTGTTTTTTATATTGATAAAAGTATCAAAGTATTTCTTCCATGAATCAGGTTCTGTCGAATTAGAGTATTCCTCCAAATGAGTTTTATCGAAACCATAATCAGGAGCTGCAGAAGTAGGATGAGCCCCAAACTTAGCTTCAACTATATTAGTTACAAGACTTCTTTCAAATCTATTCCAAATAGTTTTCTCAGCATTAATCTCTTCAGTTTGTATTATCTTTTCTGATGAAATAATTACCCTAGAAGCGGCTCTAGCAAATTGCTCATCAAAGAAATAATCTGGACCAAAGATAAAAGAGTTTCCTGAAGGGTCAGTTTCATGAACATGAAGCAATGCTACATCTAGATGAATGGCAGGCATTGCTACTAAGGTTTCATCTGAATAAGGAGACTTAATAGTCTTAATGTCAGGATTAAGTCTTAGCGCGTCAGTACCTAGCCCTGATCTAGTTACATGAAATGGTAAACGCATGCCTGCAGCAGTTAGTCCTAGATTCAACATACCTTCATCTATTTCCATAATCTCTATCTTCCCTTCTTGCCTTGTTTTTCTAAAATGAGGATCTAAAGGAGTAGTTTCTAGAGATACAAAACCGAAAATTAATTTCTTTATTTTCTCTGCTGCGCATAACATTCCTACATCTGGACCTCCATAAGACACTAATGTAAAGTCTGTCTTGTCTGTTTTTATCAATTCCCTTATTAAACTCATAGGCTTTCGTCTGGAGCCCCATCCTCCTATACCTATGGTCATACCACTCTCAATTGTGGAAATTGCTTCACAAGCACTTAAAATTTTATCCATTCTAGTTGTAAGTGTTTAATCAGGAGCTTGGAACTTATGTCCCCAGATTGAAGGGGAATGGCTTATTGTGGTCGTATATTCTTCCCAATCTACTTGCCAGCCACCACAACCATATTCTATGGCAAACCCACTTGGAGATATCATGTAAAAAGATATCATTCGATCATTTGTATGCCTTCCAAGACTTGATTGAAGGGGAATGCTATATTCGCTTACCCTATCAAGTGCATATCCAACTTCATCTATATTTGGTACCTCAATCATTAAATGAACAAGACCATTGGGATGAGGTGCTTCAAAGAGTCCTACTGTGTGATGTCGTGGGTTATTACAATGTAGAAAATGTAAACCGGCAGTAAATTGCTGTTCACCTTCGCCCATCTCAAATTGCATAAAGTCTGTTTCACCAAATCCCAAAACTTTTGTGTAAAAAAGGTGGCTAGCTTTTAAATCTGTAGCAGGCAACACTATGTGCCCAATTCCCATCTCACCAGTCACAAAAGAAGAAACTCCCGCTGGAGATATAAACCTTTGGTAATCCAAAGACCTTCCATAAAATAATTCAATTTGGGTACCAATTGGGTCTTGTAAAACAATAAATTCTTCTACTTCTCTAAGCTTGGCTTGCTTATTCTTACCAAGAGTAAACTTTATTTTTCTTTTCTTTAGTTCATTTTTAGCTTCTTCTAAAGCTTCTTTATCATGAAGTTCGTATCCAACATATTGAAGACCCTCTTTATTTCCTTTATGCGCTGCTATCCTGAAAGGCCTATCATCCATTCTAAACTTCAACAGGTTGTCTTCATCAGAATCTGAAAGCATTAACCCAAGCACTTTTGTCCCAAATGTTCTCCATGCCTTTAAATCCTTAGTTTCTATACCAATATAAGCCAAGTTTTGAATTTTCATCTCACTACCTCCTAATAATTAGATAGTCTAACAGTATTATAAGCATTTTCATTCAAGAACTATTCTTTAACAAAGAGTTAAGACTTTTTCTTTTTTACACCCTTAACTCTCTTATAAGGTATAAGGATAGAACCAATTAAATATCCTGGAGATTTAGCTAAATCAAATAATAACCCCATAAAACCAACCTCTATCCATTTAAATGGGAATAAATATTCCCGGTTGACTTTATGTTGAAGTGGAAAATAAAGGCCTCTATAAGCCAAAGAAGCAAACAAAAGAGATCCAACATAAATTTTTGTTATATTGGGTATATACCAAACAGAATCTTCAACCCATCCTGCAATTACTGCATTCCACTTGTAAACTGAAAAGGAGAAAAATAAGAAGATTAGTGTCTTAAATATGTTTGAAAAAAAGGAATTGGAGATTTTGTTAAGAAATACCCTGTTTACTAATAGTGTAGAAATAAACAAGACTACTAGGGCAGAAAGATAGATTTTGGTTATATTTGGCATATATAAAGGGCTCTTCTCCCACCCAACTAAAGAATTCCATTTTGGGATAATAATGGCAGATAGAATTAGAGCTAAGCCCAGATAAATATCCTTAACTGTATTTTGAATATTCAGAGTAGCTGAATGCATCTGATATACAAAAAACTTTTTTATAGCAGAAAAAAAGTTGGTTGGTAGAGCAGAATAAGTAAGGTAAATTTTCCTTGGAGTGATAGTTCTGTATTTACTTGCTTTTATACGTTCTCTCCATTCAATATCTCCTCCTGAACGCACACCTTCAATAATCTTTCCGGAATTTATAAAATCCTCTTTTCGCATTAAACTTCCGGGAGCTGTCTCATGACCTATAGCACCATAAGTAGAAGCTCTAACAACCCTTTGGAATCTTGTATAAGCAACATATTGAGTCACACCAAAGACAACTTCTTTATCCTTAGTATTTATAATCTCTGTATAGTCTTTTAACCAGGACTTTTTTGGTAAGGTAGTAACATCTAAAAAAGCAAGCCACTGATAATTTGCTAATTCTGCACCTCTGTTTGTTGCTTCATAAGGAAAAGCTTTGCCTATTCGCTCATAAATAATTGGAACATTTGAATCTAACTCTTTGATTAAATTCTCAACATCATCCACTGAACTAGAATCAACTAACACTATCTCCGATGGAAGGAAGACTTGTTGATTTAAATTCTTTATCACCTCTCTTGTAGAGATAACATCATTTAGAACAGGAATTACTACACTTATTTGGAATTCATTCTTCACACTACAATTTTAACTTTTATTTAGAAAGAATTCTGAAAACAATTAGATACGAAAAAATCTCTTAAAAATTTTTACCCTTATTAAGTTTATGAATCTTTGCTTTCAACAAACTCTTTAAAGTATTTATCAAGCCTTTCTTTAACTAATTTAGAAGATAATCCAAAGTCCTCTAGTTTATATCTGTGTTTGCCTTCTTTTAATTTAGGAGGTTTAGTTAAAAATGATTTCATAAATAACTCAACCTCTTCAGTTAAATCATAATCAAAATGTGAATAAATTCTTCTTACCTGTTTTAGTGGATCATTAATTAAGTCCGAATATTGGATATTAAAAATTTTTTCTTCAGGTATATTCTCTCTATCATTTAGGTGCTTATTTAAAGCATTTTGCCAGTAATCTAGAGTATTGTTTCCTATTTCTAGATTATCAATGTTTTTGGCAAACCCAGATCTAACCTTAGAGGTAATACTACATATTGAACCAACAGATTCCATTGGATCCCTGTGGATATGTATAAAATTTGCTTCTGGGTAAATTCGAAGTATTTCAGGTAAATGCTCAATATGATTTGGGTCTTTAAGAAGCCATCGTAAAGGTTTCTTTCTACTCTCTAAGACCTTTAAAAACTTGGAATGCCATAAAAAACCAGAAGTAAAGTCAGCATTCATCAAGTACTCTTGATAAGAAAGAACATTTGCTACATAAATGTAGCTATAACTTTTCAAACCTAAAGCTGTTAAAAGTGTACATTCTTCTGGAAAGTCAGAAAATATAGGATGTAGTAATCTCATTTCAGGGACTAATCTGTTAAACAAACTTAGTTCAAAATTTGTTCTCCTTATTGTTTTTCTTTTCAGTTTAGAATCTTTATAACTAAAAGGAGAAAGATGAAGTATCTCCCAAAACCGAGGGCTTCTGTGACTGGGATCCTGACCTAGTAAATGAAATAGAAAAGTGGTTCCTGATCTCGGTAGACCCATAATAAATAAAGGAGGGGAAAGTGTTGGAGCTTCTTTTTCTTTTAAGAACTCATTTATTGCAGACCTTGTTTTTAATTGACTATTCAATAAATATATAACAGCTAAAGATCCGAACAAAGTAAGGTTTGCTTCTTCCTTCAAAGATTTGATAAGAATATGCAAAGGTTCAAGATAATCTTCCTCTCCGAGATTTTCTTTTGTACCTAATAATGCTAGATTTTCATTTATTAAAGAATCCATTAAAAATTTTTATGTTTAATAAGATTTTATCAGTCTAAAAGAATCTTTGATAAACTTAGTTAGTTGAGTAAATTCAACAGTTAATTTAAATATGTTATTTAACAACTCTTATGAGAAACTTCCCGAAGATTTTTTTCAAAGAATAAATCCCATACCAGTAAAAGATCCTCAATTGATTGTCTTCAATGTTGAATTAGGCAAGAGGTTAGGAATAGACAAGAAGTCAAATGAACAACTAGCAAGAATATTTTCTGGTAATAAATTGATTAAAGGTTCTTCTCCAATAGCGCTTGCTTACGCTGGACATCAATTCGGATACTTTGTTAATCAATTAGGAGATGGACGTGCTGTATTGCTTGGTGAAATAAACACTGAAGATAACGTAAAATATGATATCCAATTAAAAGGCTCAGGTCAGACAAAGTTTTCTCGACAAGGAGATGGTAGATCACCCCTTGGTCCCGTTATAAGAGAATACCTAATTAGTGAATCTATGAACTCTTTAGGAATTCCCACAACTAGATCATTAGCTGCTGTGACAACAGGAGAAGAGGTTCTAAGGGAGTCTAGACTTCCTGGAGGAGTTCTTACAAGAGTAGCTCAAAGTCATATTAGAGTTGGAACATTTGAATACTTTGCATCTCAAAATAAGATAGATAATCTTCATAAGCTTGTTGACTATACTATTGATAGACACTTTCCAGATATGCAAGACTCTGCCAATAAATATCTTTCTTTGTTAGAGGTTGTCTGTGAAAGTCAAATAGAATTGATAACTAAATGGATGGGGGTTGGTTTTATTCATGGAGTTATGAATACTGACAATACTTCCATAGTCGGTGAGACTATAGATTACGGCCCTTGTGCTTTTATGGATGAATACGATCCCGCTGCAGTTTTCAGCTCTATTGATACACATGGAAGATATGCATACGGCAATCAGCCATTAATTGCTCAATGGAATATGACTTGCTTTGCTAATTGTCTAATACCTTTGATTGATAAACAAATAGAGAAGGCAGAGGAAAAAGCTCAAGAAGTGATTAATAATTTTCCAAAAAAAATGAATGCATCTCTAATGAGAATAATGTGTAAAAAAATTGGATTAGACTTTAAAAAGCCTGACTCAGATAAGCTAATCAAACAGTTACTGCAACTCATGCATTCTAATCAATCAGATTTTACCCTTACTTTTTCTTCTTTAAGTAAGGTTATAAAAGATGAAGATTCTTCTATCTTTCTTGGGCAATTTAAGAAAAAAAAAGAGATCTCGGAATGGCTAAAAGAATGGAAAGGGAATATAAAAAAGCAGAATTTATCAAACAAAGAGCTTGTTAAGATTTTGCAATCTTCTAACCCTAATTTTATACCTAGAAATCATCTCATAGAGAACGCAATAACATTAGCCACTAATGAGAATGACTTTGCTGAAATGAAGAAACTTCTTTCTATCCTAACCAATCCCTACAGCAACCAAATCTCATATCAAGACTATATGAGACCTCCTAAACCTGAAGAAAAAGTATCTCAAACTTTT
Source organism: uncultured Gammaproteobacteria bacterium (assembly GCA_964571215.1). Taxonomy (GTDB): domain Bacteria; phylum Pseudomonadota; class Gammaproteobacteria; order Magnimaribacterales; family Magnimaribacteraceae; genus CAJWPI01. The sequence continues at coordinate 480 of CAZMZZ010000037.1, read as the reverse complement.
TGTGGAACTTGATCAATTGTAAATGGCGGAGAGGGAGGGAGTCGAACCCTCTAAGAGACCCAGCAGCTTTATGGTCATCGCAAAAACTGTCCCAAATTTTTTTGCTTTCTAATTCAAAACCAAGTATCTCTTTTTTATCTGTCATAAATTAATGACATCTGATCTGATATGAAATGTCATATCACCTAAATTTTCAATATAAATTTTTCTAAGTTTCAAGTACCAATTTCCCTCTAGAAGAAATTCATCTTCATACCTTCCTCCAACAACTATTTGGCTTTTAGATTTAATAGTCTGATAGACAGTAAAATAACTTGAAACATTTGCTAATGTAATATCAGCATTAAATGAATACTGGATATTTGTATTCAAATGTTTAGTTTTAGGTGAGCACTTTAAACGATTGTACTCAACCTCATTGTCCTCATCGTCATAAAATATAATAGCTGATTCATAGGTATTAAATACTTCAGAATAACC
>CAZMZZ010000036.1:0-15398 GCA_964571215.1 uncultured Gammaproteobacteria bacterium | reverse complement strand
CATCAGGAGATGGAGATCCTAAAAATCCTGAATTAGGACCATCACAATGGGGAGATCCTATATCTGCTACCTTTGGAAATAAGGAAGGAGTTTAATCTTATGTCTATTTCAGAAAGACCAGTAGCTATAGTAACGGGTGGTAGTAGAGGTGTCGGGGAAGCGACAGCTATCTTATTAGCTAAAAAGGGATGGAATGTCACTATAACCTGTACAAGTTCAATTAAAGATGCAAACAAAGTAGTTAAAAAATGTGAGGATCTAGGAGCAGAAGCGTTAGCACTTTCAGCAGATGTTTCAGAAGATTCTTCTTGCAGAGAAACCTCAACACAAACTCTAAATAAATGGGGAAGAATAGATACCTTGGTGAATAATGCTGGTACTACTAAATTTGTTTTTGACCACTCTGATCTTGAGGGTCTAGATGCTGAAGATTTTCTAAAAATTTATAAAGTAAATGTAGTAGGTCCTTTTCAGATGGTAAGAGCTTGTAAAGAATCTCTTCTTAACAGTAAGAACCCAAGTATTGTTAATGTTTCATCAATTGCAGGTATAAAAGGTATAGGGAGTTCATTAGCATATGCTTCGTCCAAAGGCGCTCTTAATACTATGACTAAATCTATGGCCAGAAATCTTGGACCTATTAGAGTTAATGCTGTTTGTCCGGGTTTCATACAGGGAGAATGGCTCAAAAGAGGATTGGGGGAAGAACTTTACAATGCAGCACTTAAAAATATTCAAGACAATACACCTCTTGGTCTGGCAGTGACTCCAGATGAAGTAGCAGAAGTAATCTACGGATTCATAGATATTTCAAAAGTTGTTACAGGAGAAACTTTTCTAGTGGATGGAGGACATCATCTCACAATATAAGAATTTCATGCATCTCTAAAGCAATTATTATCTTTGGATAATAGTGACAGCACTCAAACCTGGAGCACCATATACATGAGAATAACCAGTATGTAAATCACCAGGTGCTTGTCTTTTCTCTCCCTCACCCCTAAGTTGAATGCATATTTCGTGAACCTGTCTCAGACCTGAAGCTCCAATAGGTTCTCCGTTTGCTATACATCCACCATCAGTATTGACAGGAAGTTTACCTGTTATCTCAGTAACTCCTGTTTGAATCATTTCCTCTTGATCACCATCTTTACACAAACCATTTTCTGACATATGCATAATCTCAGCACCAGCTTCTGTATCCTGTAATTGAGCCACATCTATATCCTCTGGCCCTACTCCAGCCATTTCATAAGCGGCTTGAGAGGCATCTACTGTTGGGCTCTCAGCTTGATCTATTGCCTGACCTTTTGTAAAAACCTCAAAAGATCCATACCTTCTAGTTCTTACTACAGCCGCTTTCAAATAAAGAGGTGTAGATGTATATTTTTTAGCAATACTTGCTTTACACATAATGATTGCAGCTCCTCCCTCAGCTGGAGAACAGAATTGATATTTTCTTAAAGGATGACTTAACATAGGCGAACTCTTTATTTCATCATATGACAAGGGTTGTTTTCTCCAAGCTTTAGGATTTAAAGATCCATTTCTAAAAGCCTTCTCAGCAACTTTAATTAAAGTATCATCTGAAATTCCATAATCTGACATGTACTTTTGAATTTTCATTCCAAAGAATTGAGTTGTTAATGCAAGGCCGGTCTTACCATACCAATCTGGAGAATCGACTCTAAAAGCTCCTCTTTCATGCTTATCAAACCCAACTGCTATACCAATATCAAAAGCTCCTGATTTTATTGCCATATACCCTGACTGCAAGGCACTACCACCTGTAGCACATCCATTGGCAACATTAATAAACTGGAGACCTGTCAAACCCATTTTACTCACCATTGAATCAGCTGCACCAGCTGCAGCACTTCCTCCATAAGCAAACTCTAAATCGCTCCAGTCCACCCCAGCATCTTTTAAGGCTTCTCTAGCGGCATAAATTCCCTGATCCTGTCCACTAACACCTTTTGTTCTTCCAAAAGGGTGTATTCCAATTCCAATAATAGCTACATCAGTCATCTTTATTCTCCATCTATTGGTGCGAAAGCAAAGGCAATAACATCATTGCCTTCTTCATCTTCTATAAACTTATGAAAAACTAACTCCATAGGCATACCTATCTTAAGTTTCTCTGGATCTGACTCTGTCAATCTACTCTCAACTCTAACTTGCCCGTCTAATTCAACATAACCTACACCATAAGGCTTAAAGTTTTCTAGGGTCTCTGGTCCAGCATAAGGGGGAGATTTTGGTAAAAAACCTTGAACAGTCCAGCTCCATAAAGTTCCCTTAGTATTTAAAGATATTTGCTTCATATTTGTTCCACAGCATCTAGGACACCCATCTTGAATGGGAAAGGTTACTGCCTCACAATCGCTACATTTGGAACCCTTTAAGTGAGGACTGTCTGAAGGCCAATCAAACAAGGTCTCATCTATAGATACACCTGAATTTTTAGTCATATTTATATTTTATCCTGAAAAATCAGTTTTGTTTATCTTTGATACAAAGGTCTACATTCATCAGCTAAAAGATAACTCATCTCAGTAGAGGTTTCTATATTACCCCAAATCCTGCAATAAGAAGTAGCATCTGTTCTTTTTTCAAAATCAACTTGCTTAACTTCAATTCTATCAATCAATTTATTAGAACCTTCTTGAAGTACCTCATAAAAGCTTCCTATAAATACTAAATTTCCTGAGATATAACTTCCATAATTCATTTTCATGTTACTTTCTGTTATATACATAAAGTCTGAATCACCTTCCCAGGTTGCGCCAATTACCTCTTCCTTTTTAGAACAAGAAAAAAAGCAAATAACAATTAAAGTAAAAAGGTAAAGGGTTTCACTTCTTTTTCTTAGAGGTACGATAATCACCAAATTTTTTGTCTCTTTTGTTGAGGGCATCAGTAATACCCTTAGAAAGTTCTTTTAGATGCTCTCTAGTGGCTTTAGTATGCATAGACAAGGACTGTAATTCTGTACCAAACCTAATACCAGTTCTCATACCCATAACTTCCATTTGTCTATGTACTGCTCTTTTATTAATGGCTTGAATTTCAGGAGGAACTTTTGCAATTTTTTCAGCTATCTTGAGAACTTCATCAGACAATTTATCTTCACTGAAACATTTATTAGCAAATCCTTGCTCTACTGCCTCTTCTCCACTAATTGAATCTCCAGTTAACATCATTTCCATAGCATTTCGCATTCCCATCAACCAAGGAAAAAACTGGTTGTCTGGTGGGCTAATAGCTCTTACAACTGGGTAACCTATCTCAGCATCTTTCGCAACATAAACCAGATCACAAGAGGTGGCTAATTCAGTCCCTCCTGCTAAGCAATAACCATGAACTTGGGCTACTACAGGGGTGGATAGATCCCATATCTTAAACGCCCCCTCAACAACATGCCGAGGCCAAAATCCTTCATTGGTACTACTATGATAGGGTAGCTCAGAAGAAACATTAAAACCTAAATCATACCCAGCACTGAAACATTTTCCTGCTCCGCCTAAAATTATGACTCTCGTTTCTTGATCTCTATCAAGTTCTTCGAGAGCAGAAAATAACTCTTTTCTAAGAGGGTTGAACATGGCATTCCTTTTTTCTGGTCTATTGAGGAGTACCCTTGATATACCTTCCTTAGGTTTTTCTATTAATAGGTATTTGTATTTAGTAGGCATAATTTTTGTCAAGCTCTTCTAGGAGGAAATGACCCCGGTCCAAGTGAAGGAACCGTACTTAAAACTTTCTCAGGTTTTTCTATACTAATAGAGGTACCTTCTATTGCCAATTCAAAAGTTCTTAATTTTATTGAAGCTGGGGGACCTTTTACTTCTCCATTTCTAACATCAAAGATTGCACCGTGAATCGGACAACTTATTAAATTACCTTCTATTCTGCCACCACATAGAGGTTCATTAGCATGTGTACATTGATCCTCTATAGCAAAAATACCATCTTTAGTATGGCATAGTAAGATCTGTACTTCATTTACTTCTATAGACATAGATTGACCTAACTCAATATCTGAAGAGTCTGCAATTACAACGAATTCTTTGTCTGAGGGCATTATTTAGGAATTCTTTTTAATAAAATCCTGGATTGAACCATCAATATATCTATCTATAGTCTCATGATGAAATCTTATTCGTCTTTCTTGATAAGGCATGTAGTCTCCTTTGAATCCTCTTGAGCTCAGTCCCTGCTGTTGACTTTGCCAAACAGCTACATCTTGATCTATTCCTGGTCCTGCACTTAGCTCGCCAAACTTACCTGTTAAATGTTCTACAGGAGAATCTATAGATACATACTTGCCCATAGAATTTGAATAGTATTCATTTGCTCCTTCAGGAAACCAAGTGAAGTACCACATATCAAAATAACACTTATTTGGGTCTGTTGGATGAGGATTACCTCTAAGAAAAATATTTCCATCTGGCTTCATACTAAAATAAACGTTGGGAAAGAAACCATAGTGATAGTTATCTGTTAATTGATCATCATTGAAGAGAGAGAAGTCATATCCCTTTTCTTTTGATAACTTACGTTTTTGATTTTGAAGATCTTTTCTGAACTCTTTAAACCTTCCTTTGTAAGACTCTATGTCCATTTCCCAGAATTCTGCATCTGACTTTAAGCTTTCTATAATCATATCTTCTTCTTTTTCAGCATGAGGTGTCGGAATTGAACCAGGCATTAACATTCGAACATTTCCATTTAGGTAAAGATCAAATTGACAGCTTTGATATCTTTCATCTAAAAAATATTTTAGCTGGGGATGAACGTCGGGAATATGATAAGACTCATTGAAATTGTCTTGAACACATTTCCAATTAAAGTCTCCTTCTATCGTAACCCAGTCTGTTCTTTTCATTTCTTCAAGTGGATAAACAGATAAATGTTCGTGATGTGGAGCAAGATAGTCACTTAAAGAATTACAATTTTCGTCCATGTTGTACCAAATAAATCCTCCCCATGTCTCACAAGGTATTTCAACTAACTTTAATTTTCCACAAGGGGAGCCTTGAGGAAAGTCTTCTTCATCTCTTACATATGTTAAATCGCCTTCTAAAGAGTATTCCCATCCATGATATCCACATGCAAATTTCTGAGTTGTTCCTTTTTCTGACTGAACCAATCTATTAGCTCTGTGTTGACATACATTAAAGAAAGCCCTAATTTGGTTACTATTGTCTCTAACGCATAAGATGGATTCTCTACCCATTTCGCAAGTAATATAGTCCCCTTTTTTGGGTACCTCTTCTACCAAACCAGCAATAAGCCACACTTTGGTCCACATATGCTCCCACTCAAGTTCCATAAACTCTTTTGAAGTGTATCTTTCGCCCAAAAGAGGTTTATCACCTAGTGGAGGTTCAGGGGCTTTAGATATATCTGTGCCTTTTAAGTTTACAGCCATTTTTTTATTCTCCCATTAACTCTTCCATAGTAGGCAATCTTCTTAAATGTCCTCCACCGCTTACTCTGATATTATCACCTGTTGATATACACTGATCACTTGCTAGCCATAATGCAGCATGTGCAACATCATCAAGTGACGGCATTCTACCAACTGGGGTTTCTTTTATGAAGACAGATACCATATTTGGATTTGTGAAAAGCGCCTCGGTCATTTCCGTTTCTACTAAGCCAGGCGAGAGACTGTTAACTCTAACCCCTTGGGATCCATATTCATAAGCAGCTATTTGAACAATTTTATCTGTGGCTGCTTTAGCTCCTGCATACCCTCCTAAACCAGTATTTGTTAACTCAACCGTTAAAGAGGAAAGTGTAATGATAGATCCGCCCTCTTTCATTGCTGCTGCACTTTCTTTAATAAAAAGAGTAGGACTGATGAAGTGTAAATTAGTATATTCAAGTAAATGTTCTCTATTCATCTCCGCTATAGGCAATGGATTGTAAATGCCTACTGCATTCACTGCTATATCGAGAGACCCATGAGATGAAACCACCTCACTTATTAGATCTTTAACTTCTTTATCATTAGTAAAATCTGCTGAAATATAAGAACAACCAATCTTATTTGCAATTTCTTCTAGGGCATCTTTTCTTCTTCCAGAAATAACTACTGTTGCTCCAGCTTCAATAAAGATCTTTGCAATTGCTGATCCTATTCCTGGTTCAGAAGAAGCACCCATTACTAGTGCTATTTTATTATTTAATGTTATCAAGATTATCTCCTCTTTATTAAGCTGGTGCCATGCCGGAAGTAACCGACATTGTATTATCAACGCACATCCTCGTGCCACTTACAAATTTAGACTCATCAGATGCAAGATAAAGAACTAGATAAGCAACATCATTTGGCTCCCCAATAGCAGTAGATTCAGCTCCAGGTGTTTGTAAACTGGCAAGTCCAGCTTCTTCCATTAACCCTGGCATAGATTCAACCATTGGTGTTGTAATTCCTGAAGGGGCAATCGCATTACATCTAATGTTCTTTTTTTCTTGTTTGCAATGTACTGCAGTAGCTCTAGTTAATCCCTCTATGGCTGCCTTGGCTGCACAATATGCTACTACATATCTCTCTCCCTGGTGCGATGCGATAGAGGCCATATTAATTATTGAACCTGACCCCGACCTATCCATGTAAGGTATTGAGTGTTTACACCCAAAGAAAGTACCGTCTACGTGTACCGACATAATAAATCTATAATCTTCTGTTTTTTGGGACTCAATAGTTCCAGGAATAACTATCCCAGCATTGTTGACTAATATGTTTAGTGCTCCAAATTCCTTTTCTGTATTCTTAAGAACTTCTTGCCATCTCTTTTCATCTCTTACATCTTGTTCCATAAAAAGAGCTTTATCTTTTCCTAGTTCTTGAGCAAGCTTTTCTCCTGCATCAAAATCAGTATCAGTCAGGACAACTTTTGCTCCCTCTTGAACTAACAATCTAGCATCTGCAGCTCCTAATCCTTTTGCTGCCCCTGTAACAACAGCTACTTTATCTCTAACTCTATCCATAAATATCTCGACTAAGTAATTTGATACATTCTGTAAGCAACCCCACCTTCTACTTGTTTACCCACTCCCACGCAAACTATGTCATTTAGCCATAGATATTTTGGGTGACTTGTCTCAAATGTTGGAGATACCCTAAAATAGTAATTTGATGGATCTAAAGAAGAGGCTTCTACTGGTGGTTCATTTTCTCTTGTCTCTGGATTGATAATTCTACCTGTGTAACTTAAATATAGTTTTGCTCCGTCGTCTGTTTCCCAAACGGCTCTAACATCTACTTTCATAGCATTTGGTCGGCCAGAGGCTAAATTAATCCAATCTCCACCTCCAGGAAGGACTTTTCCTTTCATTTTAGGACCAGAAAACTCTCCATCTTTAATATATGCAATCATTCTATTACCCCAAGCAGCCTGACCTATAGGTCCAGGTGTTGTTTCAGGGTCAACATAAATAACAGCCTCACAAAGTAAGTCACCCTTTAAGTCCAAACCTTCAAACATAGTAGTGTCCACGACAATCCTCCTATTTAAAATTTAAAAGAGATTATGCCAGCATTAATAAAACACACAAGTAAGTTGAAAGTTTTAAATAAGACTATATTTTCGTGCTTTTTGCTGCTTTGTACCCAACGATGGATAAGAGAATTGCAACAGGAAGTGCTGCATAAGCTATAGATCCCACTGCCAAACCTAATACAGTTAGAAAAGTCACCGATTGACCTCCTAAATAGTCACCTGTTCTGGCAACAAAAGTATCCATCATTACAGTTGATTTGTAACGGTCTTGTTTATTAAGACTAGTGAAAATAGTTTCCCTAGTTGGCTTATTAAGACCATATTCAAAAACCCTAATTAGAACAGTCAACACTAAAACTGCAGTTATTGTTGGATAAGTGGCATAAGTTCCAAAAGCTATAAAAAGAAAAACTCCATAAATAATTAATATTGGAATTACTCCAACTGTTCTTAAAAAATATGAAGTGAAAAGAATTTGTATAATTAAAGTTAAAGGGGTAACTATCTGTTCTATTTGAGCAAAAAAAGCAGTTCTTGCACATGGATCACTAGACCAATCTTGAATGATAGTTAAAGATATCATCCATGCAGCTGTTGATAGTCCTGTCCAAAGCAATATATAAAAAGCCATGAACTTGATTTGAGTTTGTTTTAAGGTATTTCTAAAAGCTTCAAAACTTGAACCACCCAGAACCTCTACTCCCTCATTAGTCTTTTTTGGTTGCTTTGAAGTGAGACCCCTTGAAAGAAGAATTGCTATTAAAAGACACACTATAGAAAAAGCTATTAATGAAATTGGACCCAAATCAGATATAGAGCTTTTCCCACATATTTCTGTTGAAAAATATCTAGCTGTAGTGGAGCCAAAAAAAGCGCCCAGTGACCCCCCAGCACTGATAACTCCGAACACACGTTTTGCATCTGTTGTATTGAAATAATTTATGACAGTTACCCAAAAGATTGAAACGACAAAAAACGAATAGACATTGCACCAAACGTAAAAAGCTCTTCCTGTCCACTGTCTACCTTGTTCACCAAAATAAGACCAACATAATAAAAAAATTACAAGATTTATAATAAAGAATGAATAACAATAAACAACAATACGGCTAGTCTGGATTTTTGAAATAACCCAAGAATATATTGGGTTTACTACCCCCATAACAATAACTATAGCTAATAAAATATATGGAAGATTAAAGATGCCTCCTTCTATTGCCATTTCGTTTCTAACTGGTCTAAGTGCATACCAAGAAGCTAAGACGAAAAAAAAGAAGGAAAAAGATTTTACTAAAGAAAAGATTTCATCTCCTTTCAAAGAAGGAAAAAAGCTTTCACTTTTTTGACTCATAAAGCTATTTATAAATTTAATATAATATTAGAAAATAACGCCATCTTAAAAAACTACTGAAACTAATGGAAGCAGAACCCTTTATTCTTTTTGGAAGAGATCACTTGTTTGCTATATCAACTGTAATCCTGATAGCTATTTTTTTCCCTCTTTATTTAAGGCAACTGTCCACAATTTTTAAGGTCAGATTCGGTTACATTTTGGCTTGCATTCTAATTCTAAATGAACTTATCAAACCCTATTATCATACCCAGTTCTTCGGTTACGATTTACTAAGGGTTCTTCCTCTTCACATGTGTGCTTTATCAGCTTTCTCCATCTCCTTTTTTCTTATAACAAAAAAAAGAGTTCTTTTTGAGGTAGCCTTTTTTTGGGGTATAGGAGGAGGTTTAATGGCTCTACTACAACCCGATACTCCCTTAGACTTCCCTGATCCTGTTTTTATAATTTTTTATCTCAGCCATGGAGGTATGCTCTTAGCTATAGGTCATGCCTCTATTGCTCTAGAAAATAGACCACAGCTTGAATCTGTAAAGAGAGCAATACTAGTGTCTTTAGTTGTCCTGGTAATAATTTATATTATTAATCTAATTCTTGGACCACCAGCCAATTTCTGGTACTTGGGTGCAAGACCTGAAGGAGCTTCGATTATGGATGTGATGCCAGAACCTCCTAAACATATTCCAATAGTTATTGGTTTAGGTTTAATAATGTTTTTTCTTATTTACTTGCCTTATTGGATCTACGATAAAACAAAGGCTAAAGGTGCTGAATAAGAAGTGTAGGGATATTGCATGTATTAGACTTTACTGTTGTTACAAGAGTGTCAGGTTTTCTGCCCTTTTTTATTTCTGTAACTTTAAAACCCTCCGAAACTAAGCGCTTATAAGTTGCTTCTATATCTTGTACAACCCACGCCATGCCCCAAAAGGAGTCCTTTGGCTCTTTATCATCTTTCTTAGCTATCACCTCTAAGGTTGTATGATTTAATCTAAAAAATAACATTCTACCTCCCCACTGCTTCACCGTTTGATCTAAGGCGAGTCTAATGCCAAAAATATCTCGATAAAGGGATATGATCCCTTCAGGATCATTGGTATTAATAACAACGTGATCTAGTCTAGTTATTGGGGAATTAAATTTTTTTTTGTGTATCGGAATAAAACCTGTTTTGTGTTGAATAAAGAAAGCAAATAACCCTCTGGTTGTAGAAAAAGGCATAAAAAGATTCAGCCAAGTTCTTGTCTCTTGTTTGTCTATATCTTTCCCTTCTCCTTCAGATAGACTTCCAGTGTTTATTCCTTTTTGGATGAAAGTACTTTTCAAACTCTTAATATCAGAAGTTCCAAAAGCAAGCCCGGCAATCCCTTCTCCATTCCTATTGAGAAAGTTATTAATCATTTCTGATCCTGGTCCTGTGCCACTTGAGGCTAAAAGTTCTATGTAAAGATTTTCTAAAGGAAATAAAGCATTTTCAGTGCCTTGATCGGAATGTAGACCTCTCCAAGTTGGAGGAAACCCTAATAATTTTGTGTAATTACTGACTGCCTTCGGAAGATCTTCAACAGCAATAATTATGTGGTCAACGCAATCAAGCAATTTATGAATTCTTACGAAGCTAAGTTATGAAACTTCTCTATTAAAGCTTCAGAATTTTTGAGATTCTTTAAAGTATCTTCTACAATTTCAATTCTCTGATCTTTAAGTTCATGGTGAATATCTTCCCCGTGCCATCTAACCATTTTGTTCCAATGTGGATCTATAAAATCAGCACCTAATATTTCCCCTTTTTCTGTTTGAAAGGTAAACGATCTAAGTTCAGAGATTATCAAATTTAAATAAGCAACATGTATAGCTTCATCCTGTCTAATTCTTCTCACCATCTCTGCAGCCAAAAGAGCATCTTTTCTTCTGTCTTTGAACAGATCTTCACACGAAGCGATATTCATAGAGTACTGAAAGAAACATTCTGCCCTAACTTCAATCATTAACACATTCATTAAAAAATCTACTATTCCGGCATACTCTGCAGAAATAGGCCATTGATCATCTTCCTCAACTGGTCTACCTATATTTTCTGGAACTTCAGGTATAGGATAAGCGTCTTTTCCAAACAACAGATCTCTAGCAGCAAACCACATTTGGTCATGTGCTCCAAGCTGACTATTCGGATCGCCTCCTTCATCAAATCCATGAGCTATAAAAAGACCTTTGTTCATATGTCCTGTTGCGCTATCTGATATATCTTCTTTAATAATTCTTTGAAAGTCAGGAGCTACAATTTCTGCTAGAGCTTGGCCTCTGGCTTCGATTACACCTGTGATAGTTAAACTATTCCATAAGAAGGCCCCTTCACCTAAGGACAAAAGATACTTAGCCTGATCAAAGTTAGGGTAATTCCCGTATTTTAGAATTTCTACTGAACAATCTAAAAGAGGATGTCCTTGATTAGTTAATTTCTCACTCCATTTATTAACAGCGGTCCATCGCATCTTTGTTCTAGGCGATATATATTTCCCTTCTTGGTCCAAACCTCCATGCAGCACATAACCTGCCATCTCATTTGGGGCATGAAACTCATGCTCACTCATAATTTCATCAAAAGAATAAATCATGTTCTATTCCATATCTTAGATTTTATAACATTATAGAAGTCTTTAAACTTTGCAATAATTTCTGGACCTAAAAGAGCTACACCTCCATAAAAGGTTATTCCGCTGATTATATACAAAATACTTCCATAAGTTGCTATTTCGCCCCATTCATAACCCATAAAAGGAATAACTGGTATAGCAATATATGGTGGAATAGAAATTACTATTAGAGAATAACCTATAACTTTGCGTAGACTCATGTTTGTAAAGTGTTACTTACTTCCTTAAAAGTTACATTACTTGTTATTAATTAAACCTTTGGCATTTGAGAATTTACTTTATCTAACGCTTCTAGATATTCTGTTACTAATCGATTTATAAGACCTCTGCATGACTCAACTTCATTAATTTGTCCAACCACTTGTCCTACTGGATTAAAGGCCACCTCTTGAGTCTTGCCTTTGCCTGCATATTGATGGGTTCTTCTCATTGCATCAGCAGTTACTAGCCCTTGAAGAGGCATACTTAAAGGATCAGGTGAATTTTTTTTCCCCCATGCTTCAGTCCAATAATTCTTTAACATTCTTGCTGGTTTACCTGTCCAGGAAGTTGATCTAACTGTATCACCACTATTTGCATTGAAATATGATTGTTTTTGTTCTGGCTGTGCAAAAGCTTCTTCTACTGCTAACCAAATAGAGCCAGTCCATATTCCTTCTGCTCCAATAGACATCGCTGCTAACATTTGCTCTCCACTGCCAATACCTCCGGCAGCAAGCACAGGTGTTGGAGAAACAGCTTTTATGATCTCAGGCCAAAGAACTATGCTTCCTATTTCTCCAGTATGTCCTCCTCCTTCATAACCTTGAGCTATTATTAAATCTACACCAGCTTCCTTATGAGCTATAGCTTGTTTAGGCTTTCCACATAGGGCAGCCATCACCCTTCCAGTAGATTTGATTTTATCTATAACTTCTTTTGGAGGAGTACCTAAAGCATTTGCTATCATTGTACAGTTCGGTCTTGTAAGGGCTTCATCAACTAAGGGCATTGCAGTTGCAAGAGTCCATCCAAACAAACCCATCTTTTCATCAGGGTTGGGCCAGGGAGGTACTCCGTGAGACTCTAAAAGCTTCTCAGCAAACTCTTGGTGTTCTTTTGGTATCATCTCCGTCATCTTTGCCTCAAGTTCTGCTGGATCCATTTCATCCATACCTTCGTACTTTTGAGGGATAACAACATCTACACCATAAGGAAAGTCTCCTATATGATTATCTATCCAATCCAACTCTTCTTTAAGTTGGTCTTCAGAAAAACCTACTGCTCCCAAGACGCCGAATCCTCCTGCTTTGCTCACCGCTACAACAACATCCCTGCAGTGAGTGAAAGCAAAAATTGGATACTCTATTTTTAACTGTTTGCAAATATTGGTTTTCATGATTATTAAAGATTGAAAATACAAATATAATTCAATTTGCTCTATACTCAAACAGAATATAGAGATTATTGTCTTAAGGAGACATGATATGAAAAAAATTAATACTTTAGTTCTATCCTTTTTAGTGTTCTTTGCACCGATTACTTATGCTGAAATACTAGAGGTTTATTCTTGGAAGCCATTCCCAGGAAAAGGAACTGATCTTGTTGAAAATATGGCTGAAGCTGCTGCTATTCATACTGAATTAGGTGCAGTGGTCAATATTTATGCAAGAGATGTGGGATCTAGTTTTCAAGGTTTCAATTATGTAATGCGTTGGAATGACCCGGCAAGCTGGGCTGCTTCTAGAGAAGCTGCTTCAAAAAGTCCTAAATTAGCTAAGTTTTTCCAAAAAGTTTCTAGAAAACCTACAGGAGAACTAGTAGGAAGTTTAGAAGGTCTGAATTTAGACTTTTCAGTAAGTGCAGATTCTTTTGAAAACATCAAGGTTTTTAGGGTTTACATATGGGATCCTGCAGCAGGAAAAACTCAGCTGTTATTAGAAAATTTCGCTACAGCTAAACGAATTCATGAGTCTTTAGGTGCTAGAGTTGAATCTTATAGTGAAGGTATAGGGGGAACAGGAAACTTCCACTATACGCTTGGATTTGAAAGTTGGAGTGCCTTAGCTAACTTTTTTGTGAAATTAGCTACAAATGAAGAATGGTCAGCTTTTCAAGCTTCTAACGACCCAACTGCTGCTACCTTGGTCCAATCCTATCAGGCCTCAGCACTTAATTAAGTCCTAAATCTATTTACTAAAAAGGGTTCAAATAATTGAGCCCTTTTTTGTTAATAAAAAATCTGCTCTAATCTTATTTTGGAGAGAGTTTTATGAAAAAAACCGCGATTATAATTTTTCTATTTATTTTTAATTCTTGTACGGAGGAAAAAACAATGAATCCCTTCTTAACTGAATATGACACACCTTATCAAATACCCCCTTTTGAAAAGATAGAAGACAAACATTACCTTCCGGCTTTCATGAAGGGCATGGAAAAGCAAATTGAAGAAATAAATAATATAGCTAATAACAAAGAAGCCCCAACTTTTGAAAATACTATCGTGGAAATGGAGAGGACAGGTAAGATTTTAGATAAGGTCTCAAGCGTTTTCTTTAATCTCAACAGCTCTAATACAAATGAGGAAATGCAAGAAATAGCAAAAGAGATAAGACCTAAGTTATCTGCTCATAGAGACGCTATCTTTTTAAATAAAAAACTTTTTAAAAGAGTAAACGAGATCTTCAAACAAAGAGCAAATCTACAACTCGACACTGAACAAAAAAGATTGGTTGAAGAAACACATAAATATTTTATTAGATCAGGAGTTCAACTTGATGATGAATCAATGCAAATTCTTACTGACATTAATCAAAAACTATCTTCTCTAACCACACAATTTGGTCAGAATTTATTAAAAGAAACAAATGAAGGCTTTAGTTTAATTATAGAAGATGAAAAACGACTTGACGGTCTTCCCGAAGATATACGTAACCAAGCAGCTAAATTAGCTGAATCTGAGGGATATCTGGGTAAATGGTTATTTAAGCCAACCAGAGTAAGTATGTACCCATTTTTAACTTATTCTACTCAAAGAGACCTTAGAGAGAAGCTTTATAAATCTTATATAGAAAGAGGAAATAACAACAACGAAAGAGACAATAAACAAATAGCAATAGAAATGGCTGACTTGCGAACTCAAAGAGCTAATATATTAGGATATGCAACTCATGCAGATTTTGTTCTTGAGAACACTATGGCTAAAACTACTGATAATGTTAAAGAATTATTAGATAAAGTTTGGAAGCCTGGTCTAAATAGAGCAAAAAAAGAAGCTGAAGAAATGCAAGAACTAATTCAACAAGAAGGAGCTAATTTTAAATTAGCGGCCTGGGATTGGTGGCATTATTCAGAAAAGATAAGACAACTTAAGTACGATTTTTCTGAAGAGGAAATAAAACCTTATTTTAGTGAGACAAGAGTACTCAAAGGGGCATTTGACGTAGCAACCAAACTATTTGATATAACTTTTCATGAAAGATTTAATCTGCCGAAATATCGAGAAAATATTAGAACATTTGAAGTTAAAAACTCTGAAGATGAGGTAATAGGGATTTTTTATACAGATTACACAGTTAGACCAAATAAAGGTGGAGGCGCTTGGATGAATACTTTCAGAAGTCAAAGTAAATTTGATGGCGTGCAGATTCCTCTGGTGATGAATACCTGTAATTTCCCCCCTCCTAATGAAAAAGGCATCTCCTTGCTCTCATTTGAACAAGTAACTACTCTATTCCATGAATTCGGGCATGCCTTACATGGACTTCTTTCTGATGCTAACTACCCTAGCCTTTCGGGTACAAATGTTACAAGAGACTACGTCGAGTTTCCTTCTCAAATGATGGAGAATTGGGCAAGAGAACCTGCTGTAATAGCAGAATATGCTAAACACTATGAAAC
>CAZMZZ010000035.1:0-16154 GCA_964571215.1 uncultured Gammaproteobacteria bacterium | reverse complement strand
AATTCCTTATAAGCATCTTTCCCAATATTATCTGATTTAATATAGGCCTGTATCTTTCCTTTACCATCTTGTATTGTAATAAAACTTGCTTTTCCCATTATTCTTTGGAGCATAATCCTGCCTGCAATAGAAACTGTCACATTCTTTTTATCTAGTAATACAGGTTTTAAAGAATCGTAAGAATCATGAAGCTCTTGGGATAAAGAATCCCTTCTGTATTTGTTTGGGAATGCAATTCCTTTTGATTTAAGCTCTTTTAGTTTAGCCCTTCTTAGTGCTAAAAGTTCATTTTGTGATTTTTCTTCTGACATTACTTTCTTAAATATTTGCTTTTAAGCTTGCTTCTATGAAACTATCTAGATCGCCATCTAAGACACCGTTACAATTTGAAGTTTCATAACCTGTTCTTAAATCCTTTATTCTAGCTGAATCTAACACATAAGACCTTATCTGACTTCCCCAACCTATATCAGCTTTAGAATCTTCTAAGGACTGTCTTTCCTGATCTAGTTTCTGTATTTCTATTTCATACAATTTTGCTCTTAGTTGCTGCATAGCTTTGTCTCTATTTTTATGTTGAGATCTTTGAGACTGGCATTGAACCACTACCCCAGAGGGCTCATGAGTGATCCTTATAGCTGAATCAGTCTTATTTACATGCTGTCCTCCTGCCCCGCTTGCTCTGTAAGTATCTATTCTTAGGTCAGAGGGATTAATATCAATCTCTATAGTTTCATCTATCTCTGGAGACACAAAGACCGCTGCAAATGAAGTATGTCTTCTACTACCTGAGTCAAAAGGAGATTTTCTTACGAGTCTATGAACTCCAGTTTCTGTTCTAAGCCATCCATAAGCATACTCTCCCTCAAATCTTATTGCAGAACTTTTAATACCCGCAACTTCACCTGGAGAAACTTCTATCAATTCTGTTTTGAAGCCTTTAGACTCTCCCCACTTAAGGTACATTCTCATAATCATTTCAGCCCAATCTTGTGCTTCTGTTCCTCCTGACCCTGACTGTATATCTAGAAAGGCATTATTAGGATCCATGGGATGAGAAAACATTCTTTGAAATTCCATTAAACTTAATTTCTTAGAAATATCTTTAAGTTCTTCGTAAATAGAAGTTATAGAATCTTGGTCGTCTTCCTCTACAGAAAGCTGGAATAATTCAGATACATCTTGGATAGATCTTTCTATTTCTGTAAATAAAGAAACCTCTCTTTCAAGATGAACTTTTTCTTTGTTTAATTTCTGTGCATGCTTAGGATCTTGCCAAACCTTTGGATCGTTCAGATTTTCTATTAAATCCACTAATCGGGTTTTTTTCTTTTCAAAGTCAAAGAAACCCCCTAAGCTCTTTAACTTTCTTAGCTTGTTCCTTGATTTCCTCACTTATTGAAGTTACTTCAATCATCTTTTATCCAACATTTGAAAGAATATATTCTCTCACTTTATCTATTTTATCTGGAAGCACTACAAACTCCTCATTTAAATCTTGAATAGAAGAGAGTTGATTGGGTTTCTCTACTGCATCCTCTGTAAGAACACTTTTTATAGCTTCAACAAACTTAGCTGGATGAGCGGTAGCCATGGTCACTATATTTTCTTCGTGATGACCTAATTCCCTTACTGCCTTCATACCCGTTGCAGTGTGGGGGTCTAGAACATAATTATAATCATTGTAGGTTTGATTAATCTCATTAAGAATCTCTTTATCAGAACTAGAACAACTTATAAAAAAATCCTTTATTGATTCCCATGCTTCTTCAGGGATAGAGATTTCTTTTTCAGGAAATTGAGATATTGATTCTAAGAGCTTCGTAGAATCGTTATTTAAGAGATTGTAGAGAAGTCTTTCAAAATTGCTGGCTACTGAAATATCCATGCTGGGAGCTATTGTTGGAGTAACTTCTCCTTTCTGGTATGAATTAGTCGAAAAAAGTTTATGTAGAACTTGGTTATTATTTGTTGCAACTAGTATTTTCTTTATAGGTAACCCCATTTCTTTTGCAAGCCACCCAGAATAAGAGTGGCCAAAATTCCCAGAAGGAACAGAAAAGACTATTTCTTGTAATTGGTCTTGGAGTTTTAAATATGTCCAAAAATAATATACTGATTGAGTCATGCATCTAGCCCAATTAATTGAATTAGCAGCTATAAATCTCGTAGGATTAGATAAAATATAAGAGTCTAAAAAAAGTTCTTTTACCATAGCTTGGCATCCATCAAAATCAGTCTCTATAGCTAGAGCATGAACATTACTTGACTGTGAGGTGGTCATTTGCTTTCTTTGTATGTCTGTAATCCTTTGATGAGGATAAAGAATAAAAGTATCTATGCCTTCTTGCCTAGAGCAAGCAGAAATAGCTGCAGATCCAGTATCTCCAGAAGTTGCCCCTAAAACTGCTATCTTTTTCTTATGTCTTTGAGCAAAATAAGCTAAAAGACCTCCAAGAAGCTGCATAGCTATATCCTTAAAAGCTAAAGTAGGTCCATGGAAAAGCTCTAGTATCCATCTCTTTTCTTCTAGCTGTATTAGATTAACAACTTCTTTATCTTTAAAGACTTGATAAGAGTTTGAAATAATTGTATTAAATTCTTCTTTACTAAGCTCATCCTTCACAAATTCATATAAAATTTCTGAAGTAAGTTCACTATAACTGAGAGAACTAAAACTCTTAATCTCCTCTATACTGAAAATCTTTAATTCATGTGGTATGTATAGACCCCCATCAGGTGCTAGACCCCCCAATAAAACTTCACTAAAAGGTTTATTTAAAGAAGAGTCCCTAGTACTCTTATAGTCCATTATTCTTCACTTGAATGGATCCTAAAAGTCTTTATACCTGGTGTCACTTCTGAAAGGTTTTCTAGCTCATCTTTTAAATTATCGCTCTCTGACTTTGAAATCTCCCCTGAAACAATAACTATCGGTATAGATTCGAGATCTTCTTTTGATTTAGCTTCATGTTGAATCAAGGCTTCGATACTTATTTTCTTATCAGCAAATAAAGAAGATATCTTGGCTATAACTCCGGTCTCGTCTTTGACTTGAAGTCTAAAATACCTAGAGGCTTTGTCTAAATCTGATGCATCTAATTTATTTTCTGAATTAGAATTAATATCTAATTCCCAACCTCCTTTAGCAATATCCACTAAATCAGCTATGACAGCAGAAGCCGTAGGTTCAGGACCTGCTCCAGGTCCATAATAAACTGTTGATCCAACAGATTCCGAATAAATCTCTAGAGCATTCATTTCTTTTCCTACTTGTGATAACAAAGTATTTTTGTTAACTAAAGTAGGAAAGGCATTAATAGATATTAAAGAATTATTAAGTTTGCCGTGGGCTATATGTTTTATAGAATATCCCAACTCCTTAGCATACTTGATATCTTGTAGTTCAATACTTTCTATTCCTTCAAAATTAACAAAAGAAAAATCTAAAGGTACACGAAAGGCTAGCGCAGCAAGAATAGTTGCCTTTTGAGCAGCATCAGTGCCATTTATGTCTAGACTAGGATCAGACTCTGCTAGCCCTAACTCTTGTGCTTTTTTTAGAGCAGAGCTAAAAGAACTTTTATTTGACTCCATTTCTGTCAATATGTAGTTACTAGTTCCATTCAAAATACCAGCAAACCACTTAACTTTATTAGCTACTAAGCCTTCTCTTAAAGCTTTAATAACAGGAGTTCCTCCGGCAACTGAAGCTTCAAAACCTATTTCCACATTGTTCTGCTTAGCCAAAGAAAAAAGTTCATTTCCATGAGTAGCTAAAAGAGCTTTATTAGCTGTTACGACATGCTTACCTTCTTTAATAGCTGTTGTAACTAGCTCATAAGAAAAATCAGTTCCACCTATTAACTCAACTAAAACATCTACTTCTTTGTTGATTGCTACTTCCAATAAATTTTTAGTTATATTTATTCCTTCAAAAGGTACTGCGGACTTTCCTTTTCTGGCTCCTACTTGTATTAACTCTAAGCGGACCCCACCTTGAAGTTCTAATAAAGACGAAGAAGAAATAAGATTCTTGATTACTACACCACCAACATTCCCAACACCGCAAAGACCTACTCTTAAAGACTTCATACTTTTAACCAATCACATGGATATTTTTTTTTGAGGCTATAAATTTTTTTATACTTCTAACAGCTTGCCTAATTCTATGTTCATTTTCTATTAAAGAAAACCTTACAAAACCTTCTCCGTATTCTCCAAATCCTATACCTGGAGAAACTGCAACCTTTGCATTAATTAATAACTGTTTACTGAATTCTAAAGAGCCCAAATTGATAAAAGAATCTGGAATTTTTGCCCAAACAAACATCGTAGCCTTAGGACTTTCAACTAACCATCCAGCATTATTGAGTCCTCTAACAAGTACATCTCTTCGAGATTCATACATTTTAATTATTTTATCTACGGATTTATCACCTTCATCAAGAGCTTTTATTGCAGCTACTTGTATTGGTGTAAATAGTCCGTAATCAAAATAAGATTTTATTCTTGATAAGGCAGCTAAAAGATCTTTATTTCCACAACAAAATCCGACCCTCCAACCAGGCATGTTATAACTTTTTGATAAAGAGAAAAACTCTACAGCTAGATCTTTTGCTCCTTTTACTTGAAGTATTGATGGAGCTTTATACCCATCAAAACAGATATCAGCATATGCAAAGTCTTGTATAACCCAAATGTTATGTTGTTCAGCAATCTGCACAATTCTTTCAAAAAAATCTATCTCTACTGATTGAGTTGTTGGGTTGCTAGGGAAATTAAGAACAAGTACTTTGGGTTTGGGAAATGAATTTTTGATTGCAATATCTAATTCTGAAAAAAAATCGATATCTTCGCCTATAGGAACATGACGAATATCTGCACCAGCAATTACGAAACCAAATGGGTGTATTGGGTAGGATGGATTCGGCACTAACACAACATCTCCTCTATCCAAAGTTGCAAGGGCTAAATGACCTAGGCCTTCTTTAGAACCCATAGTGACAACAGCTTCTGTTTCTGGGTCCAATTCAACAGCAAATTTTCTTTTATACCAATCACAAATTGATTTCCTTAATCTAAGAATCCCTTTTGATTGTGAATATCTATGTGTTGATGGATTTAAAACTGAATCTCTGAGCTTTTCTACGATATGATCTGGGGTAGGTTGATCTGGGTTACCCATTCCAAAATCTATAATATCTTGATTTTCTCTCCTAGCTTTCAATTTGAGATTTTGTATCTCATCAAAGATATAAGGTGGTAATTTGTTTACTCTATTAAATTCTTTATCCACTTTATTTTTTTATGTTTCTAGTTGTTTGATTAATTCTTTAGGAGGGAGGTAGCCAGGTATTATCCTTCCTTCTTCAGTAATAATTGAAGGAGTGCCTGCAACTCCAAGACTATTACCTAGCTTGAAGTGTTTACTAACAGGATTGTCTTTACAAATATTTTCAGGTATTTCCTTACCAAGTTTTAACTGCGTAATAGCAGTGTTAGGGTCTTTCGAACACCATGCAGAGGCTATTTTCTTGTAAGATTTGGAACCCAATCCCTCTCTAGGAAAAGCTAAATAATGTATTTTTATACCTAGGCCTGTGTATTGGTTTATTTCTTTATGAAATTGCCTGCAATATCCACAATCTACATCAGTAAAGACATAAATAGCATGTTTGACTATTTCTGGTTGAAAAGTTATGAATTCTGAAGGATCAATTTCAGTTAATACACTTTTTCTTTGAAACCTTTTCCTGGCATCAGATCTATTGATTAATCCATTTTGAGAGATCTCATAAATATCACCAGATACTAGATACTTACCATTCGAAGTAACATACAGAGGCTCTAAACCTTGTATGTTCACCTCATAGTAACCTTCCATCTCTGTTTCTTGGACAGCCTCTAGAACAGTACCTTCAGGAAGAATATTTTGTAGTTTTGTTTTTATATCTTGGGAGTGATCTTCAACAAAGTTCTTTTCTGATGTTTCAGAACATGAAACCAGTAGTAAAAGAAAAAAATAAAATAAAGAACTATTAAGAAAATTTTGCATATTTCAACCTCTTGGATGATGTATTTTATGCAATTCCTGCATTCTGTGTTTAGCTACTTCAGTATATATTTGAGTAGTAGAGAGACTTGTGTGACCCAATAAAAGCTGCACTGTTCTTAGATCTGCTCCATGATTAAGTAGGTGAGTCGCAAAAGCATGTCTCAAAGTGTGAGGAGATAAAGTATTATCTATTCCTGATTCTTTAGCATACTTCTTAATCCTGTACCAAAAAGCTTGACGTGTCATGACTTTCCCCCTTTTGCTAACAAATAAATATGTAGAATCTTGCTTATTTCCTATTAACTCTGATCTTCCATGAATCATATATTTATCAGCCCAATATAATGCTTGCTCTCCTATAGGAACCAGACGCTCTTTACTCCCTTTCCCCATCACTCTAACTAAACCCTGTCTAACATTAAGGTTCACAAGTTCCAAAGTAATGAGCTCAGTAATACGCAAACCAGTTGCATATAATATTTCTAACATGGCCCTATCGCGTATCCCAATTGGATTTCTAGTATCAGGAGTTCTAATTAGTTCCAATACATCCTGCTCGGATAAAATTTTTGGAAGAGAATGGCCAATCTTTGGACTTTCTATCTTTTCTGTAGGGTCTAGAGAAATAAAGGAATTAAATAAAAGATACTTGTAAAAAGAACGAATACTAGAAAGAGATCTTGAAGTAGATTTGCTGCTATAACCTTTTTTGAGCCTATATGACAAATAATCAAGAATAGTTGTTCTGTCTGCATCAACAATGTTGTTTGTTGGTAGCCAAGAATTAAAACTTACTAAATCTTGCTTGTAGGAACTAAGGGTATTACTACTAAGACCTTTTTCCATCCATATTGTATCTATAAAAGCTTCTATAAGATCTATGGATTCCTTGTTAGAGCTGACCATAACCCAGTTGAACTTTTAGGTTTTATCTATTCTAACTTCTCTTTTATTCTAGCAGAACGCCCAGAACGATCTCGAAGATAGAAAAGCCTAGCCTGTCTTACAACTCCCTTGCGTTTAACCTTAATCTCACTTATTAAAGGACTATGTGTTTGAAATGTCCTTTCGACACCTACTCCACTAGAGTCTTTCCTTACAATAAAAGAAGAACCTAAACCTCTGTTCTTCTTTGCAATAACTACACCTTCAAAGGGCTGAAGGCGTTCTCTAGATCCTTCTACAACTCTAGTCTGCACAACTACTGTGTCCCCAGGAGAAAAGTCAGGAATATCTTCCCTAATTTGAGAAGACTCTACTTCCGATATATATTTATTTTTCCTCACATCAAATCCTAATATAGAAGTTTAAGGGCGCCCATTCTATCAGATTACTCTTCCTCTTCATTTATAATTTCTTTAAGCCATCTCTTTTCTTCTGTAGTCATATCTCTTGATTCAAGAAGATCAGGTCTATTCTTATAAGTTTTTAAGATAGACTGTTTTAATCGCCATTTTAAGATTTGCTCATGATTCCCACTTAAAAGTACCTCGGGAACTTCTCCTGATTCGTCATTTTCAGGTCTTGTAAACTGAGGGTACTCTAATAATCCATCACTAAAAGAATCATCATTAACTGAATGTGAATCACCTAAGACTCCGGGAACAAATCTACTTACAGCTTCGATTACGAGCAAGGCCGGAATTTCTCCTCCTGTTGCTACAAAATCTCCTACAGAGCATTCTTCATCAACCTTCTTGTCCAAAACTCTTTGATCTATACCTTCATATCTTCCACACACAATAATAAGATTCTTTTTTTTAGAAAACTCTTTTGCCTTATTTTGATTAAAAACAGATCCCTTAGGGCTCATGTAAACTACAAAAGATGGATCCTGGTTTTGCTGAGCATTAGTTATAGTTTTAATTAAAGGTAGAGCTTGCATTACCATTCCTGGGCCTCCACCATATGGCTTATCATCTATTTTTTTATTAGCATGATCTGAGAAATCTCTAGGATCCCAAGTATTTATATTAATTAACTTATTTTTTACCGCTTTCCCGATTATTCCATAAGAAAGGATATGTTTAATCAAAGAAGGAAAAATGGTAACAATCTGGAAATTCATTTTCTAATAGTCTTCCGGCCATTCAACATAAATTTTTTTATTATTAATCTCTACTTTTTTAATCACTTTTTTATTTAGAAAGGGAATGAGTCTTTCTTTATTATCTATACTGGTATCAGAAGAAGAAACCATCATTACATCATTCGCTCCAGTTTCTATAATTTTTTTTACTTTTCCTAAATCTTTATTATCCTCATTAAGAACAGTTAAACCTTCAAGTTCATACCAATAGTATTCTCCAGACTTCAAATCAGGTAAATCAACTTTAAATACACTAACTTCTTCATTTCTTAATATTTCTGCTTCATTCCTATTGTCAATTCCTTGGAAAAGGATAACACATTTGTCTTGGTGTACTTTTATCTCCTGAATATGGAGTTTCTTAAAGTCTTTGCCTACAAAAAAATAACTAAAGGAATTTAAGGTTGATAAGTCCCCACTATAGTAATTTAAATAGAGAAAACCTTTAATACCAAAAGGTTTTCCTAAGACACCTAATACAATCTTTCGGTCTGAGGACCGACTACACATATCTAACTAGATTATTTCTCTTTTTCTTCAGAACCATTTTGCTCTAAAGAGTCCTCTTGAGGTTGTTGATTAAGCTCCTCTTCGGGGGCCGCTTCTTCCTTCACTTCTTCTGGAGCAGCTTCTTCTTTTGGTTCCTCTTCGGGGGCCGCTTCTTCCTTCACTTCTTCTGGAGCAGCTTCTTCTTTTGGTTCCTCTTCGGGGGCCGCTTCTTCTGCAGAAGATGAAGCTGAAACTTTTTGATCAGCTTTTTTTGAGGCTTTCTTTAATCTCTTTTTTTCTTTCCTTTCTTCTCTCTTTGTTTTCTGTTCAGGACTTTCTTTCTCCTCTTTTATTAGAAATAAAACCCTATCGCTTATTTGAGCTCCTTTAGATACCCAGTAATCAAGACGTTCGTAGTTAAGATCTAATCTAACTTCCTTACCTGAAGCTATGGGATTAAAAAAACCTACTCTTTCTACAAATCTTCCGTCTCTAGGTTTTCTAGAATCAGCAACAGTAATATGAAAGAAAGGCCTCTTCTTGGCCCCTGCTCTAGATAATCTAATAATTAACATTAGTTGTTTATGTACTTATAAACTTAAAAAGGCGCTCATTCTAAGGGATATAGGATACCTTTCAACTAAAAAAACTATAAACAGTAATTTTTCAGAACAGAGGCCCTTAAGATATAATGTATATAAACAATAACCAATTTATATTTTTGAACCTCTTTTTTACTTTTAAAGCTTTTAAAGCTTAACTCAATTGAACGAAATTCCTATCTGGATTCTTTTTAGCCTTGTTGGGTTATTGTTAGTTTTATCCGCTTTTTTTTCAAGCTCTGAAACAAGCATGATGGCAATTAATCGCTATAGATTAAAGCATTTAGCTAAAAATAAACACAGGGCTGCCAAAAGAGTGAATAAACTCCTTTCTAGAACAGATAAACTGTTGGGAGTAATATTAATTGGAAATAATGTAGTTATAATCTTAGCTTCAGTTCTATCTACAATTATTGCTGTCAGACTATGGGGGGATGCTGGCGTTTTCTACTTTACGTTAGTTTTAACTCTAATTATTTTAATATTTGCAGAAGTTATCCCTAAAACTATAGCTGCCCTCAAACCTGAAAGTATAGCTTTCCCTGCTTCATTTATTCTTAAACCTTTATCAAAAATTCTGGGGCCTTTAGTGTCTTTAGTTGGATTGATTTCTAACACACTTATAAAGATGATTGGAGTTAATCCAGAAAAAGAAATAGAAGAAGAGCTTAGTTCAGATGAATTAAGAACTATATTACTTTCTTCTGGAATGTCTAGAAGCCAACAAGATATGCTTTTAGGAATCTTCGATATGGACTATTTGTCAGTTAATGATGTAATGATTCCTAAAAATGATATTCAAGGTATAGACTTAAAGAAAAGTTTAGAAGAAATAGTTAATAAACTTGAAAGCCTCTCTTTTACTAGTATTCCTTGCTATGAGGGTTCTATAGAGAATATTTCGGGATTTATTGATGGTGATAACAAAATAAGATTTTTAAGTGATGATGAAGCTAATTTGCAATCTCTAAAAAATAATCTGGTAGACCCTCTTTTCATAGCTGAAAATACAAGTCTGAGTAAACAGCTTGCGATCTTCCAAAAAGACATTAGGAGAGTTGGCTTAATTGTTGATGAATACGGAGAGATACAAGGACTCTTGACTTTAAGAGACTTAATTGAAGAAATAATTGGAGAAATTACTTCAGATACAGTAGACAGAATAGATATCATGCCACAAGCTGATGGTTCTTTTCTTCTTGAAGGAAGTATGATGATTAGAGAAATTAATAAGAGAATAGGCTGGGATTTACCTACTGAAGGACCAAAAACCTTGAGTGGCTTGATATTAGAAACAGCACAATCCATACCCGAAAAAAATGTAGGAATAAGTTTAGAAGAATACCGTTTCGAGACAGTTTTAATTAAAGATAATGTTGTTAAGCTAGCTAAAGCAGAAAGATTAAAAAACAAGGACATAATAAGTGGAGATGAAGATGTTGAGTGACTTTTGGAGCTTGGTAATAGATATTTGGCAAAAAGGTATAAGCGGGATAAGTGTGAATGAAATAGTTGTCTGTATTGCAATTATTCTTTGTTCTTTGCTGCTTAGATCATTTATTAATTTGAAGCTAATAAATTGGGTTGCAAAATTTGCTAAGAGAACTCAATCCAGCCTGGATGATGAAATAATAGAATCTCTCAGAAACCCAGTGGGTTTGATACCAATTGCTTTTGGATTCTATCTAATCACAGCATATCTACCCATGACAGGATCATTGGATTTTATAGCCACGAATCTTGTAAAAATGTTAGTTATATTTACTATATTTAGTGCCTTAGCTAATTTTGCTACTCCACTTCTTTCTCTTATAGGAGGAACTTCTTGGTTAACCCCTGCAATGACCACTTGGTTCAGAAGGGTAATTGTAGTAATTATCTGGGTCATAGGTATTGCTATGATGCTTGATGTTTGGGGCATAGAGATAGGACCTATTATAGCTGGACTTGGCTTGTTCTCCGTTGCCGTTGCCCTAGGAGCCCAAGATATGTTCAAAAATATAATAGCCGGTATCTTTATTATTAGTGAAAATCGTTTTCAACCAGGAGATAGAATTAGAGTTGGTGAAGAGCTTCATGGAGTAGTAGAAAATATTGGTTTTCGTTCTACACAACTCAGACTTTTAGATACTTCTCCTGTATTTGTGCCTAATACTGACTTATCTGACGCACAAGTTATCAATCACCAAAATATGCAATTTAGACGTCTGTTTTGGACCATTAACCTGGTTTACAGCACTTCTACGCAACAATTGAAAGAAATTTGTGCAGAAATACAAGGGTACCTAGAAAAAAATGAAGACTTTGTAAAAAACCCTGGACAAGAAAATGTAGTAAAAGTAACAGAGCTTGGATCAAGCTCAATAGATGTAACCATACTTTGTTATACTGAATTTGTTGGTTTTGCAGAGTTTTTAGAAATTAAAGAAGATCTGGTGTTTGCTATTATGTCAGCTGTATCTAAACATAAGTCTGACTTTGCTTTCCCAAGTCGTTCTCTTTATCTTGAAAATATAAACGAAGTTAATGAATTAAAGCTAGAGAAAAAGGAAAAAGAATAGATAAATTAGAACCAAGTTAAAAGAATTACAGGTATAGAGATACAGACTATTAGCAATTCTAGCGGTAAGCCAAGTCTCCAATAATCACCAAATCTATAATTTCCCGGTCCCATCACTAAAGTATTACATTGATGTCCTATAGGTGAAAGAAATGCACAACTCGCCCCGACTGCTACTGCCATTAAGAAAGGTTCTATAGGCTGATTGAATCTTTCAGCAATCGAGATAGCTAAAGGGGCCATTATTACTGCTGTTGCGGCGTTATTTATTAAATCTGAGATAAACATAGTAAAAACCATTAAAATTACAAGCAACCAGAATATATTCATTCCGTAAAAATTATTACTTATATAGTCTGCTACTAGAGTAGTTAAACCAGTAGAGGTCAAAGCACCTCCAATGGGTATCATAGCACCCAACATCACAACAATAGGCCATTCGATATGCCTATAGATTCCATCACCTGTAAGTAATCTAGTAGATGCAAAGGCTAAAACACATAGCAAAAAGGCAACAATAATATTAATTCCCATAAATATAACTGAAAATAAAGCAAGTCCAAAAATAGAGACTGCTTGTACAACTTTCGATGTGTCTCTAATAACATCTAATTCTCTTTTCCAAAGAGGCATTAGACCAAGCAATTCAAGTTTTTCTGCTGCTCTATCATCAGTATCCCTGGTAGATAAAAGTAAAACATCTCCTGCTTTGAATATTTCTCTTTCTAACCTTCTTCTAAGCTTTATTCCCTGTCTCCACAAACCTAGAAGAGAAAGCACACCTCTAGCCATACGCTTAAAATAATGGTATTTACGACCAATTAACCTTGATCTAGGAGTAATCATGGCTTCAATTTCTCCTAACTCACCTTGATGTGTTTGGTCTTCAAGTTCAGGGTCAATTATTAAACCAAATTCATTTTGTATTGAAGCTACATCATCAGGAGAAATTTTTAAAACAAGGATTTGTAAAGCCTCAAAAGTCTCAAGATGATGTGATTTTCTGATAGTACCTTTATCTGAGACTACACCCATCAAAACATTATCAGCTGCAAGTTGGCTTGTTAATTCATGTACCCTCTTGCCTACTAATTCACTTTCTTCACCAATAGTCATTTCAACTAAGTAATCCTGAATATCTACTAGGGGTCTTTTAGCACTACCCTCCTCTCTTAATTTCACAAAACGCCATCCTACAAATGCTAAAAATAGAATGCCTAGGAAACTTACTGGGAATCCTGCAAAAGCAAAATCAAAGAATTGAAACGTTTGATTAGTCTCTTCTTCTCTAAACTCGGAAATAATAATATTGGGCGGGGTTCCAATCTTTGTATTCATTCCTCCTAAAATAGAAGCGAAGGCTAAAGGCATAAGAAATTTAGATGGATTCCACTCCATCTTCTGAGCTATTCCAATAGTTATAGGCAAAAGCATAGCCATAGCACCAATATTATTCATGAAAGAAGAAAGAAGACCTGCCGCAAACATTAAAACCACTAAAAACTGAGTTTCTCCAGTAACTCTTTGTCTTATAAAATCACCTATTAAATTTATAAGTCCAGATTTTTCAAGTGCTTTACTTATCAGCAGAACCAAAGCAACAGTAATAACAGCAGGATGTCCAAAACCAAAAAAAGCTTCTTTTGCAGGAACTAAATCTAAAAGCACCATTAATGCTAAAGCCACTAAAACTACACCATCGTACCTCCATTTTCCCCATATTAGTAAGCCTAATACTGAAAAAAGTATAATTGCTACTAGAAGTTGATCGTACATGAGATTATTCTACCCTTGCTTTGGTTAAAAAACTCACAAAAAAAAGGGGCCAGGGGGCCCCTTTAATAAGTCTATTTGTCTATAAATAGAATGCTATGCTTGAAAGAGCAATTGTTAAAACAACTCCAGAAGTTATTACATCCCTTACAGAAGTTATAACAGGAAGCATTTTTCCCCAAATTGCATTAGCTTCTATTGCTAAAATTACTATCATCCCTACATAAAAAGCATTCATACTCATATCACCTGCTAATAAATATCCTCCGTGTGGTTTATGAGCAGAAGACACCATAAAATATAACATTGGTAATGAAAAAAGAGTATTTGTTCTAGATGCTAAGGCAGCTTTTGGACCGGCAAGTGAAACATCACCATCCTTGATTCCTATTACTATT
Organism: uncultured Gammaproteobacteria bacterium; assembly: GCA_964571215.1. Lineage (GTDB taxonomy): Bacteria > Pseudomonadota > Gammaproteobacteria > Magnimaribacterales > Magnimaribacteraceae > CAJWPI01. Next base: position 2,185 of record CAZMZZ010000035.1, on the reverse strand, counting down.
TTTTGGTTTGGCCAAATTATTCCCCACACATTGAGCATCATTAAGGTACCCATAGTCAGTCCCAAAATTATATCTAAGTTTAGACGCATGTGAATAAAATATAAAAGAACAATACCGGTCAAGAATGTAAAGAAAGCTGCCCACCTAAACCACCATAGAGCTCTAGGGGCTAGCTTTGCAATAACATCTTTCCTCGCATCCTCTTCAGCTTCTTTAACATATTCAGTCTGAACAAAATTAAAGTAATAAAGTAAACCTATCCAAGTAATTCCAAAAAGAATATGACCCCATCGGAATAACATATTGTATAAATCTTCCATTTTTTGACTCCTCCCTTGTAGATAATACTAAATTTGGAAAAAGTTACAAAATCTATTTTAAAAAAAAAGCCCCGAAGGGCCTTTTTTTACATCATGCCTCCCATACCTCCCATACCATCCATTCCTGGTGGCATACCTGGAGGGGCTGCATTTTCTTCTGGAATATCAGAGATCATTGCCTCAGTAGTTACCATCAAACCTGCAACCGAGCCTGCTGCCTGTAGAGCGGTTCTAGTTACCTTTGCAGGATCTAGTATTCCCATCTCAATCATATCTCCATATTCACCTGTTTGGGCATTAAAACCATAATTACCTTTACCTGCTTTAATTTTATCTAACACTACAGAAGATTCCTCTCCAGCATTGGATATAATCTGTCTTAAAGGAGTTTCCATAGCTCTTAAAGCGATGTTAATTCCAACATTTTGGTCTTCATTATCACCTGTTAACCCCTCTATCTTCTGAAGTGCTCTTACCAAAGCCACTCCTCCTCCAGCTACAACACCTTCTTCAACAGCAGCTCTAGTAGAATGAAGAGCATCTTCTACTCTTGCTTTCTTCTCTTTCATCTCTACTTCAGAGCCTGCACCTACTTTAATAACTGCAACTCCTCCAGCAAGTTTGGCTACTCTCTCTTGTAACTTTTCTTTATCATAATCTGAGGAAGTATCTTCTATTTGAGTTTGAATTTGTTTCACTCTCCCAGAGATATTGTCCGAAGCACCCGATCCGTCAATAATAGTTGTATCTTCTTTATTTAACTCTACTTTCTTAGCAGAGCCTAGATCTTCAATGCTAGCTCCCTCTAAACTTAGACCAACCTCTTCTGATATTACTGTACCGCCAGTAAGAATTGCTATATCTTCTAGCATGGCTTTTCTTCTATCCCCAAAACCTGGAGCCTTACAAGCTGCTACTTTCACAACTCCTCTCATATTATTTACTACTAAAGTTGCTAAAGCTTCACCTTCTATGTCTTCAGCAATTACTAATAAAGGTTTACCCGCTTTAGCTACTGCTTCAAGCAATGGAAGAAGATCTCTAATGTTTGAAATTTTCTTATCATGAAGAAGAATAAAAGGTTGTTCAAGCTCTGCAGTCATACGATCTTGATTATTAATAAAATAAGGTGATAGATAGCCTCTATCAAACTGCATTCCCTCAACAACTTCTAATTCATTTTCTATGCCACTTCCTTCTTCAACAGTTATTACCCCTTCTTTACCTACTTTTTGCATAGCTTCAGCAATAATTTCTCCAACTGCAGTGTCGCTATTTGCTGAGATAGTACCAACTTGAGAAATTGAAGTGTCATCTTCACAGGGTTGGGAGGCACCTTGAAGAGTATCAACTGCTGCACTTACAGCCTTATCTATTCCCCTTTTTAAGTCCATTGGATTAAATCCAGCAGATACCGATTTTAACCCTTCATTAACTATAGCTTGGGCTAAAACTGTTGCAGTAGTTGTACCATCACCTGCTTCATCAGAAGTCTGAGAAGCAACAGTTTTTACCATTTGTGCACCCATATTTTCAAACTTGTCTTGGAGTTCAATTTCTTTTGCTACAGAAACCCCATCCTTAGTAACGGTTGGAGCTCCAAAAGATTTGTCCAATATAACATTTCGACCTTTTGGTCCTAAAGTTACTTTTACAGCATCCGCTAATATGTTAACTCCAGCTAACATACCGTTTCTAGCTGAATCACTAAATTTAACTTCTTTTGCCATTATTAATTCCTCTCTATAAATAAGTTATTTTTCAAGAACACCAAGAATCTCATTCTCATTTAAAACTACCAGTTCATCTCCATCTACTTTGACTGTATTGCTTCCAGCATACTGCCCAAAGACAACTACATCTCC